>JAKMEV010000531.1:0-6335 GCA_022425785.1 Akkermansiaceae bacterium
CTCCGAAGGCGTGGCGGAAGTTTCCGAAGTCATCGGAGCCGAAGAGGGATTCATTGGCTCCCTGACGGCGGGTCATTTGGACTTTCATGTAGACGACGTTGGTGGTCCAGGTCTCATTGATGGCGCCGAAGCGTTCGTCTTGGGTGGCGGCGGAGCCTTCGAGTGGTCCGTTAAATTCGCGGGAGGCTCCACCACCTTGGGTGAGGAGTTTTCCGTCGGTGACAGTTGCTCCAAGGCCTTCTTCATTCCAAAGGGCGGTGGTTCCGGTATGGCCGGTGAAGGGGCCGTTTTCCGGGGAGCTATCGTAGTCGAAGCCAAAGCCGTCGGCGCCCCCGAGAATAGGGCCTTCGTAGTTGTTGAAGTCGTCGCAACCGATGAGGGTGCGATCTCCGCCGAAGGTGCTTTCTGGGTTTGTAGGGTCCGAGCCGAATGCGATTTCATCGGCATCTGATTCGCCGTCCATGTCGGTGTCGATGAGGTTGGGATTGGTGATGAAGTTATCGATACCGGTGACGATTTCTTCGTCGTCGCGAATGGTGTCGCCGTCGGTGTCTTGGAGGTTGGGGTTGGTGAGGTGGGTGTTGATTTCTTCACCGTCTGTGAGGGTGTCTCCGTCGGTGTCATTTAACTGCGGGTTGGTGTTAGCGTTGAATTCTTGGAGGTTGGTGAGATTATCAGAATCAGGGTCACTGGCGCTATCGTCGCTGCCGGGATCAAGGCCGTAAAGTTGTTCCCAAGCATCAGGGAGGCCGTCGTTGTCTCTATCTCGGGGGGAGGCGTCTAGAGTGTCCCAAGTGGTTCCAACGACGATGGCATTCCAGTCTGTTGGTCCACCTACGCCTGAAGCGATGCGGATGTGGTTTGCGATGATTTCACCCGGAGGGGTAACGGTTGTGGTGATATTTGGAGTTGGCTCGATTGAGTCAAGGTCGGGATTGACGTAGAGGCTGAGAATGACATCCCCGCCGGAGAATTCCATTTTTGCGACGATCGTGTAGCTTTCGTCGTCGTTGATTATGATGGGGTCGACCGTTTCGCGGAAGTTCGTGCCGGGGGTGACTTCTTGATCGACGATGGCGAAGGTGGCTGGGCCGCCGTTGGTGTTGGCCCCAAAAAAGAAGAGCTCATTGCCAGTTCCGTTGTAGAAACTCAGCCCGCCCCAGGAAGCTCCGCTGTTGCGGGTCATTTCGACCTTGGCGTAGATGATCTCGCGGTTGCTGGCTCCGACGACGGTGCTGATGGCTCCGTCGTCGATGTTTGATCCGTTGAGGGGACGGAAGGCATTGGTGTTTTCGGTGCGGAGGTTTCCGGCGAGGATGTTGGCGGAACCTGACCAGGATGCTTCAATGCAGGTGAGACCTACGAATGAGATTGCGAGGAGATTGTTGTCGTAATCGAATCCGTTGCCGCCTGATTTTCCGGCGATGGGTCCGTTTTCATAAAGAAAGAACTCGGAGCCGATGAAGTCGAGATTTCCGGAGTCGGGAATCTCGGAGGCATCAAGGGGGTTGGTGCCGCAGAGGACCTCGGTCCCATCAGTTGGGCCGTCGTTATCGGTGTCGATCTCGTGCGGGTCGGTGCCGGTGTTGTTGGCATTGGTGAATGTTCCGGAGTTTGTTTCGACACCGTCGAGGAGGGAGTCGCCATCGGTATCTGGATTCAGGGGGTCGGTGCCGGTTTGGGTGAGGGAGATCCAGACGCCGCCGCCGTTTTCGACATCGTCGGTGTAAAAGTCATCATCGGAATCGTCGTCATTTGGGAAGGTTCCGTTTTGGAATTCGGTAATGTTGTTGAGGTTGTCGTTGTCGAGGTCTCCGAGCGAGTCGTCGAAGTTCGGGTTGAGTCCGAATTGATTTTCGTAGCCGTTTGGCATGCCGTCTCCGTCATCGTCGGTGAAGTCGAGTTCACTCCATGAGGTGGTGACGGCGAGGTTGTCCCAGGTGACTTCGCCGCCAGAACCGGCGCGGACGGCGGTATTCCAGTTGGTGCCGGTGTAGGCGCGGGTGACGTCGGCGGTATTACTGGCTTCGGGCTGCGCGAGGTCGGGATCGATCCAGAGAGAGACGAGGTCGCCATCGAAGTCGATTTTCGCGATCATGGTGTAGGTTTGATCGTCGGTGAGGATACGGGTGCCGAGGGTTTCGCCGACATTGGTTTCTCCGATTGAGATAGTGTCGGGGTTTGCGCTTCCGCAGCCGAAGAAGAGGCGTTCTCCTCCGAAGTCAAATCCACTGAGGCCGCCCCAGCTGGCGGAGGATGAGCGGGTCATATCGACGCGATAGTAGATGGTTCCAGATCCGCGGAAGGCGCCGTCTCTCTCTTCGGAGGGGATGCCTGATCCTTCGCTGGGGCCGTTGTATTGGCGGAGGGCGGTGGTGTCTGAGGTGAGGAGTGCGCCTGAGGCATTGATGGTTGCGGTGCCGCCCCAGTCTGACGCGTCGGCATCGGGGCCGGGTTCGATGCCGTCGTTGTCTGATTCGGTGCTTCGGTCGTAGTTCCAGCCTATTCCTCCGGAGAGGGTGTCGATGGAACCTGCGGGGTAGTCAAATTCGTCGATGCCGATGGTGTCGGCTCCCAAGGGGAGGCAACAGATGAGTGAGATGAGAAAAAATCTGTGCATGATATTGATTACTGACCCCGATGTTCTCTTAGAATTTAAAGTTGAACAAGCTTGAAAAACTTCCGGGCCGATTAGGCTGCTAGGAATTTTCTTTTGGCAGAAAGGTCGCGGAAACCCGCGGTTTGGCGGAATCAATGGGGGGTGATGACAGCAACGGTGGACATGCTCTGGGTGAGCGGTGTCCGTGCTACGTGTCTCGCTCTGGTGGGAGAAGACGGCTTCCGGCTCGGTTATCGGCGGCGGCGGAGGGCGCCGAGTAGGGCGGTGCCCGCAAGCATGCTAATACCCGGCTCGTGCTCCGGATTCGGCCACACTGGGGTTGGTGATAGGCAGGCCGCCGACAATCGAGATGGCCGCATTCATCGGGAGGGGAGAAAGAGCTGTAACCACAGTTGCAAGAGCAACCGATTTCATGAGGCGAAACTAAATTTGTTGGGCTGTCAGAATCAAGGGGAACTTGCAGCCAAGAGTATCATTTTGGGAAAAGGTCGTCGAAGTCAGGGCTGATTGGTGTTCATGGGGGAGAAAAGGAGAGCCAGAAGCTTCTTCATGCCTCTTATACCCCCTCAGGCGCGAGTCACCTATGTGCCACCGAAGCTGAACTGGGTGCAGAAAAAGCCAAATCAAAAAAATAAAACAGAAATCGAGCTTCTGGAGCGCAACCACAGGGTCAAGTCAGAGTTTCATTCTAAAAGAGCTAATTATGAAGAAACAGCCCATCTTAGCAATCACCTACACCCTCGTTGGGATGTTCTCCGCCACCTCCTTTGCCGACGAGGTTCTACCGGCCCTCACAAAACGAGTTCTGGCCAAACTTCCTCAAGTCGATCGTAACGGTGACGGCAAACTGGCCGGGCGCGAGTGGGCGGTCGTGGAAAAAGGGCTTCTGCGGAAATATCCCGATGCGGATGCCGATGGAGACGGCACCCTGTCTCGAGCTGAGCAGGTTGAACTTGTCAAAAAACTGGGTGGCGCCGACACCCCGACGCCACAGCCCTCTACCGCGACACCGGAGGAACTGGCTCAATTTTTAAAACGGTTTCCGGAATCCGATGCCGATGGC
Source organism: Akkermansiaceae bacterium (assembly GCA_022425785.1). Classification (GTDB taxonomy): domain Bacteria; phylum Verrucomicrobiota; class Verrucomicrobiia; order Verrucomicrobiales; family Akkermansiaceae; genus SW10. The sequence goes on from JAKMEV010000531.1 coordinate 3,684, forward strand.
GACGGCAAGCTCAGCGAAAAAGAGGCTGCCGCGTATCGCAAAGCGCTGCGAAAAAGTCGTGGTCAGGTTGGGGGAAAAAAAGGCACCTTCGTCCCCGATCCCGGCTGGAAGGAAGAGAAGTTTCCTGAGCATGCAGTTTGTTACCTGACTCCCGGGCAGTTGATGAAGCAGTATGGTGGGGACTTTCCCGACCTGCCGAAGTCCGAGAATGGCGCGCTGAGGGTCGTTGGGACCGGGCACAGCTTCATGAAGCCCGGTTACAGCACCTTACCCGCCATTTGTGAGGCGGCCGGTTTCACCCAGCCTCTTCACACCCATACGGGCGGTGGTATGACGGGAAGTGTCCGCTACAAGTGGGAGCAGGAAAACGGGATCTTCGGCTTCGACAAAAAGCCGAAACCCAAATTGCTGCCGGCGATCGCAAATGCCGGTTGGGATGCGATGTTGTGGGGGCCTTATGATCAGGATCAGCCGGAATACTACCGCTGTTGGATCGATTACTGCCTGAAGTATAACCTGGACATGAAGTTCTACCTGTCGGACGCCTGGATCCGGCTCTGGCCATTCATCGGTGGCAAGCCACCCAAAGATGAATCGAAGTATACCCCTGAACTGCTCACCAAGCTGGAGTCTGAAAAGCACGAATTGTTCAAGGGGTTCATTACCAAGATGCAGGCGGAATACCCCGGAAAAATCTTTATCATCCCAACGTCTCTGGCGGTGACCAAGGCGGCGGTTCTGCAGGTGAAAGGAAAGCTGCCCGGCGTCGAAAGCCTGCACAAATTAGTCACCGGCAAAGAACGCTCTATCTGGAGAGATCACCGAGGTCATCTCGGGACCGGGTTTGATCGACTGGAAGGCTACGTCTTCTATTCGACTCTTTACAAAAAGTCTCCGGAACTGATTAAAAACGAAATCAACTTACCGGGAAATAAACAGGGCTACCCCTCGACAGAGCTGGATCAAGTGTTTCGTAAAATCGCTTGGGAGGCCGTGATCGAGAATCCGCTCAGCGGAGTGGTGGATAGCGATGGAGATGGAATTGGTGATTAAGGTCACTCGAGACTCAGGAAAGGCACCGGTGACCCGCGCCGCAGCAGGAAGAAATGTCAGGAGTGCCCCAATCCTCCAGCATTTGATGAAATTCCGAATTCTTTTGTCCAAACATCGATCCCGGCGTGGACCTTTTGTGAAAGATACTTTCCCGTCCGCAGTAGTGTGTCCACCTCTCGCAACTGAGATCGCTGCGTCCCGGCCTTGATGAAACGTTTTCAGAAAATCGATTCAAACAAGGATGCGAAGCTCTCGCTCGAAGAGCAGAAAAAGGTGGCGCGCTGAAACTTTCCCAAAGCCAATTTAAATTCATGAAAAATCGAAAAGTATTCTGGCCAGTATTTCTGTGGATCGCTGCCGCAACACTCACCATCGCCACGGCAGTTGACCGTCAGCCCAACGTCATTGTCCTTTTCGCCGACGATCTCGGATACGCTGAACTGAGTTGTCAGGGGAATCCGGAAATCCCGACGCCGCATATTGATTCGATCGCGAACAACGGCGTGCGTTTCACTTCGGGCTACGTTGCGGGTCCGAATTGCAGCCCCTCTCGTGCCGGTCTGCTCACCGGGCGAATCCCGACCCGCTTTGGCTACGAATTCAATCCCACCGGAGCGCTCAATGAGGAGCCCGGCTTTGGCTTGCCCCCGGGGGAAATCACGATCGCCGAGGCGCTGCACGACGGCGGATACACCACAGGCCTGATCGGAAAGTGGCACCAGGGCGGGACGGCCAAGTATCATCCTTTTCGCCACGGCTTCGACGAGTTCTTCGGCTTCACTCACGAGGGTCATTACTTCGTCCCGCCACCCTACGAAGGCGTGACCACCTTGCTACGCCGCAAGACGCTTCCGGGGGGGATTCAGGGTAAGCAAGCTGAGAAGCACTGGATCGGGAAGAAGGGGCTGCTTTATCACACGTGGCCCAGTGATGAACCTGACTACGACGCGAACAATCCCATCGTCCGCGGTGGTCAACCGGTCGAGGAAAGCGAATATCTCACCGATGCCCTCACCCGCGAAGCAGTCGACTTCATTGATCGTCATGACGACAAACCGTTTTTTCTCTATCTCGCCTACAATGCGGTTCACAGTCCGCTTCAGGGGGCAGATGCCTACATGAAAAAATTCGCCCATATCGAAGACATCCATCGTCGCATCTTCGCCGCGATGCTGGCGAATATGGACGACAGCGTTGGCTCGGTCCTGGGGCAACTGCGGAAATCTGGTCTCGAAGAGAACACGATCGTCTTTTTCCTGAGCGACAACGGCGGCCCGACCAAAGAACTCACTTCATCGAATCTTCCGCTGCGCGGCTCCAAGGGCCAGATGTATGAGGGGGCGATTCGTGTGCCTTTCATGATGCAGTGGAAAGGTGAGATTCCGAGTGGCCAGGTCTACGAGAAGCCGGTCAGTTCCTTCGATATTTTCGCGACCGCTACCGCAAACAGCGCTGGAGTGACCGCACCAAAGCAAGTCGAAGGCGTCGATTTGATTCCCTATCTTACCGGCAAAAATAATGGCGTTCCCCATGAGACGCTCTTCTGGCGCCAGGGCGGAAAGACCGCTCTGCGTCACGGCGATTGGAAGTTGGTGCGCA
>JAKMEV010000507.1:0-5395 GCA_022425785.1 Akkermansiaceae bacterium
GAAACACAACTATCTCGTCAAGGAAACCAACGGTCTCGTTCGTGTAGCCAAGGAAGCCTACCATATTGCCACCACTGGTCGCCCTGGCCCCGTTCTGATTGATGTGCCAAAGGACGTTTCCTCGGGAATGTTTACCGCCGAAATGAACCCGGAACTCGATCTTCCCGGCTACGATCCATACGAAGCTCACAACATCGATCCGAAGGGCATTGAAGAAGCCGCCGCAATGATCGCCGCCGCGAAACGCCCTGTCATTCTCGCCGGCCAGGGAACCATGATTTCCCGTGCCGACAAAGAACTGATGCAGTTGGCTGAAACTCTCAATATTCCGGTCACTTCCACTCTTCTTGGCAAAGGCGTCTTCCCCGAAACTCACGAGCTCTCTCTCGGCATGCTGGGAATGCACGGTACCGCATACGCCAACAAGGCGATGGTAGAGTGTGACCTTCTCCTAAATATCGGGTCTCGCTTCGATGATCGGATCATTGGTCAGCCGGACAAATTCTGCGCCGACGCCAAAATTATCCACATCGATATCGATCCCGCGGAAATGGACAAAATGATCCGTCCCGACGTCCAGATCGTCGGAGACGCCAAAGCGGCCTTGATTCAGCTAAATGAGATTCTCACCACTCCTCTCGAAACAACCGAATGGCGCGCCAAGTTAAATGGTTACAAAAAGAAGTACCCTCTTTCCTACAAGAAGCAAGGCGGCTTGCGGATGCAGCAAGTCATTGAGGAGCTCTACGAGCAAACCCAGGGGAAAGCCATCGTTTCAACTGATGTGGGACAGCATCAGATGTGGGCTGCGCAGTTCTATAAGAATAGCGAGTCCTTCCACTGGCTCTCCTCGGGCGGAGCTGGAACAATGGGCTTCGGCTTCCCCGCCGCCATCGGAGCGCAGCTGGCGCATCCGGAGAAAACCGTCATTTCGATCTCAGGCGATGGTGGATTCCAAATGACGCTCTTCGAGCTCGCCACCGCCGCGATTCACAAATTACCCATCAAGATTGTCGTACTCAACAACCATTACCTCGGCATGGTTCGGCAGTGGCAGGAGCTCTTCTTCGAAAACCGCGAATCCGGTGTGGATCTCGTCGGCAACCCGGACTTCAGCAAGCTCGCAGCAGCCTACGGAATTCCGAGCGTCCACTTCAAACGACCTGTCGATTGCGCCCGCAAGATCGAGGAAGCCCTAGCCTACAATGACGGGCCAATCCTGATCCACGCTGAGTGCGTGAAGACCGAAAATGTCTTCCCAATGATCCCCGCCGGCGCTGCCCTGGAGGACATGATTACAGAGCCTCCAAAAACCCAAATGGCTAAGCCCGTCGGCTCAACCTAGAAATTTTTCAGGGATCATTTACTAACCCAATAACCCAAAAACCACTTCCAATGTCCAAGACTATCGTCACTACAGACACACCTCTTGAAGACTGCCAGCGCGGAACCTCAAACACCCTGTCGATTCTCGTGAACAACAGCCCGGGAGTCTTGATGCGCATTTGCCAGGTCTTTTCCCGACGCGCATTCAATATCGACTCTCTTGTTGTTTCCGAAGGCCGCACCGGCGCCTTTTCCCGCATGACCATTGACATTTCCGGCAGCCCGGAAGGATTCGAGCAGATCATCAAGCAAGTCAACAAGCTCATCGATGTCATCCACTGCTACGAGCACACCGCTGCCAACTCAGTAGTTCGTGAAATGCTCCTCGTGAAAATCCTCGCTGACAAAGACGAGCGGTCCTCGGCCCTCCAGGTCATCGAGCATTTCGCTGGAAAAACCGTCGATCTCAGCCCGAAATCCATGATCGCCATGTTCACCGGCACCACCAGTAAGCTGGACGCCGCCGTCATCATGCTTGAGCAATTCGAAGTCATCGAGACTGTCCGAACCGGAAAAGTCGTCATGGCCCGGGGAAGTCAAGCAACCTAGAATTAAGGATTTAGATCATTTCTCTCAAAGCGGCGGACCTAAAATCTGTCGCTTTTTTCGTATCTCCGGGCTCCCGGCTCAAAAAAGCCCCGGTATTCCACACTTACTCTTGCCTCTTGACTCCGCCTGATCTCTAATCCGCTCCGCCTTGACGAACGCAATTCTTGCTCTTGAAGACGGTCGCACTTTCTGCGGTCGTGCCTTTGGTCATTCCGGAACTACCGCCGGGGAAGTCTGCTTTAACACCTCGATGACGGGGTATCAGGAGATCATAACAGATCCCTCCTACCGCGGGCAGATTGTCACCATGACCTATCCTCTCCAGGGGAATTACGGAATCAATGCCGCCGATGCTGAATCAGCCTCGCCGCATGTCCGGGGATTCGTGATTGGAGAGCTTTGTGAAATCCCTTCCTCCTGGCGATCAGAGCAATCGCTTTCGGAGTATTTCGCGGAACACAAGATCATCGGGATCGAGGATATCGACACGAGGGCCCTGACGAAGCATCTGCGCTCGCAAGGAGCGATGAGGGCGGTCATTTCAACGGAGCTTTCCGCGGAAGAAGCCATCCAAGCAGCCAAAGATTCTCCCTCCATGGTCGGCATGGACTACGTAGAGGAAGTCTCCACGCCGGAAGATTACCACTGGGACGGGGAATCTCGCCTCTGGACCATCCCTAGCGTTACCACCAACCAGGAAACAAACTACATCGATCTTCCCGAAGCCAATTACCGCATCGTCGCTTACGACTTCGGAGTGAAATACAACATCCTTCGTTCCCTTCGTCAGTCGGGATTCGATGTCGAGGTCGTCAACTCACGCACCCCGGCTTCCGATGTGCTCGCGAAAAACCCCGACGGCATCTTCCTCTCAAACGGTCCGGGAGATCCCGCGGCTCTCACATATATCCACGATGAGGTCAAACAACTGATCGGCAAGAAGCCCATCTTCGGCATTTGCCTGGGCCACCAAATCCTCACGCACTGCTTCGGCGGAAAGACTTTCAAATTAAAATTCGGACACCGCGGAGGAAACCATCCGGTCAAAGATCTTCGCACCGGACAAATCGCCATTACTGCGCAGAACCATGGTTTTGCCACCGATGATGACTCCCTACCCGATTATACTGAAGTCACTCACATCAATCTCAACGACCAAACGGTCGAAGGCGTCCGCAGCACTAGGGACCCTGTTTTCTCCGTGCAGCATCACCCTGAAGCTGCTCCCGGACCCAACGACGCGAAGAACTTCTTCGGAGAATTCGCAGATCTCATTGAGGCGTCTAAGTAACACGCATCCCAATTTTTTTTAAATGAATACCATCATTTGTGGTCTCCAATGGGGAGACGAGGGCAAAGGCAAGATTGTTGATTTCCTGACCGAAGACGCGGATCTTGTGATTCGCGGACAAGGAGGAAACAACGCCGGGCACACCGTCATCGCCAACGGAAAGAAATACGTCCTCCATCTCATTCCGTCAGGAATTCTTTGGGGTGACAAGCAATGCGTCATAGGCAATGGCGTGGTCATGGATCCTATCGGGCTCTGCAAGGAAATCGAAAGCCTCGAAGCCGAGGGAATAGCAATCACACCCGCACGCCTTTTGATTTCCGACCGCGCGCACGTTGTTCTTCCCTACCATCGTGAACTTGATGCCGCCCGCGAAATGTCTCTCGGCGATAAAAAGATTGGCACAACCAAACGCGGCATCGGTCCGACATATGCCGACAAAGCCAACCGCATCGGACTTCGCCTCGCCGACTTCCGAGATCCCGCGATTGCCAAAGACCTCATAACCACCCGTCTTGAAGAAGCCAATCGCACCCTGGCATATCACGACCTCCCGACCTTCGAAACCGAATCAGTCTACGCTGAAGTGGAGGCGGCCATCGATCGCCTTCGTCCGCACTTCACCAACGTCATCCCGATCGTTCACGAATCCTGGAAAAAAGGTGAAACCCTTCTCTTCGAAGGAGCGCAAGGAACCTTCCTCGATATCGATTTTGGGACGTACCCTTTCGTCACCTCGTCCAACACGACCTCCGGCGGAGCATGCACTGGATCGGGAATTCCACCGCACGCCATCGACAGCGTGGTGGGCGTCTGTAAGGCCTACACCACTCGCGTGGGTTCGGGGCCCTGCCCGACCGAAAACGATGACATTAGTAAATTCTTCCATGACCGTGGGATGGAATTCGGGGCGACCACCGGCCGACCTCGTCGCTGTGGCTGGCTCGATACCGTCCTCGTGCGATACGCCGTCATGGTCAACGGCATCACGGACCTTGCCATCACCATTCTCGACGGACTTGATGAACGCGAAACGATCAAGATTTGCGTGGGGTATGAAATCAACGGAGAGATTCACCAATTCCCGCCCGCCGAACGCGAATACTGGGACGTTATTAATCCAGTCTATCAGGAAGTTCCCGGATGGCAGTGCGACACCACAAAGTGCCGGACCTGGGACGAGCTTCCCGAACTTGCAAAGGCTTATCTGACCCGCATCGAAGAACTCACCGGAGCTCCCGTGAAATATGTGGGCGTCGGACCTGATCGCGAACAAACCATCATTCGCTAACGACTTACCTCAACCAATATGGGCGACAACTCGCCAAACGATATCCCCCGCCATCTGGCTGTCATTATGGACGGCAACGGACGCTGGGCGAAGTCCCGGGGACTCCCACGAAAAGCCGGACATCGCGCCGGTGCGGAATCGGTTCGAGAAGCGGTGGACTATTGCAACGAAGCCGGGGTCGAGTTTCTCACGCTCTATGCTTTCTCATCCGAAAACTGGAATCGCCCCAAAGCCGAAATCGACGCCTTGATGAAATTGCTCGAGCGTTTCCTGAAGACAAAGGCGCGCGAGATCGCCGAAAAAGGCGTGCGTCTGACCGCCATCGGAAGGACGGATCTGCTTCCAGACCCCTGCCGGAACGAGCTGAACAAAGTCATCGAGGAAACCAAGGATAACAAAGCTCTTACCTTGATCCTCGCTCTTTCCTACGGCAGCCGGGAAGAAATCGCGGACGCGAGCCGCCAAATCGCGCTCAAGGTCCAATCCGGCGAGCTTTCTTCGGATGACATCGATAATGACACAATCTCCAAACACCTCGACACCGCCGAGTTCCCCGATCCCGATCTCCTTATCCGAACTTCCGGTGAATTCCGACTTTCCAACTTCCTCCTGTGGCAGTTGAGCTACGCCGAAATCTTTATTTCTTCGAAGAACTGGCCCGACTTCCGAAAAAGTGACTTTCAGGAAGCCGTGGAAAATTATTCTCGCCGTCACCGCCGCTTCGGGAGAGTTTAAAGCCAAGCCCCACTTCCAATTGAAAGACACCCCGGAAAATACCCTACTTCTGGTCGATCCTGATCATGACTATCTGGATTGGGCGACAAAGCACCTCGCTGCCGACGGGTTGAAAATCCTCCGCTGTGATAGTGCAGACAAAG
>JAKMEV010000533.1:0-3428 GCA_022425785.1 Akkermansiaceae bacterium
AGGGCGATTGCGTAATCGGACTTCTTACGACGTCCGGAACGGAGTCCGTGGGGACCCGGAGGGTAATTACGACGCTCGAGAGCTTTCGAGGGTCCGAAAAGCGGGACTCCGAAGCGACGATTGATCTTATCTTTTGGGCCGGTATAGCGTGCCATTGATCTGTCTTTCTAAAATTAAGGGTTAGAAGAATTAAACACGACGCGCCTTCTTGGGACGGCAACCATTGTGCGGGACTGCAGTAACATCGAGGATGAGGCTCACGTCAATTCCGAGACCTTGCACGGCGCGAACAGCAGATTCACGACCGGCACCAGGGCCTTTCACGCGAACCTTCACTTCCTTGAGTCCGTGGGCCATGGCCTGACGGCAGGCATCCTGCGAAACAACCTGGGCGGCATAAGCGGTGCTCTTACGAGAACCTTTGAAACCCATCTTACCAGCGCTGGACCATCCGATGGTATTCCCCATCTCGTCAGTCACGGTGACGCAAGTGTTGTTGAAAGTCGCAGTAACATGAACGATGCCCTTGGCAACGTTCTTGCTCTTCTTGGACTTGTGAATCTTAACCTTGTCAGGTGATTCCTCTCCGAGAAGCTCGGCAAAAATGTCGCGCTTCTCCTCCTTCTTGGCCGGGGCATCTTCGCCCTCGGCTGCTTCGCCCTCAACAGGAGCATCCTCACCCTCGGCAGCAGGAGCTGCTTCGTCAGACGCTTCCGGAGCTGCTTCTTCAGCAGCCACCTCAGGAGCTGGAGTTTCCGTAGGGGTCTCCTCGGCAGCAGGTGCTGCGTCGGTGACTTCCTCGGTCTCCTCGTTTTTGTTTTCTTCAGCCATTGTATGGATAAAATCTTAAATTCAAATAATCCGGACGGGATTACTTGGCCACACCCACCGTCTTGCGCTTACCCTTGCGAGTGCGTGAGTTGGTGCGGGTGCGCTGTCCGCGAACTGGAAGGCCACGCTTGTGGCGAATTCCGCGGTAGCAGTTGATGGAAGCGAGGCGCTTCATTTGTCCCTGACGCTCACGACGGAGGTCACCCTCAATCAAAATGCCCTCGTTTTGAATCACAGAAGCGATCTTAACGAGTTGCTCTTCGCTCAGCTCACCAGTGCGAATGTCTGGATTCACACCTGCGTGCTCAAGGATCTTTGACGAGGTCGATGGACCAATGCCAAAAATGTAAGGAAGAGAAGCTTCGATGCGCTTCTCATTAGGGATATCTGTGCCAAAAAGTCGTGCCATGGTCTTAAAGTTGATTCAGGAATCAGGCCACGAAATCGCCTGATGCGGTCTCGCGGGGCGGGTTCTGTAGCAAAGTTCCCCCCACAGGCAAGAGGAATCCGGCACTTTTCCACGATTTGGCCCTTTTGTTTAAGATTTCCTAACAACATTCGGTCCGAACCACAGAATAATTACGTTTTCAGACTATTTCCCCAAACGGATTCGCTTTATTTTTACCCAAGCTCCCTTCTCCGGCTGAAGCACTGGCTTCAGATACAAATAGCTCAAGGCATTCCGGTAGCTTTTCTCAGTGCTCAAATCGACCCGATAGGTTCGGAATTTGCCATCTCCAATGATCTCAAAGTGAACATGATTCCCCGGTTTAAAAACGGGATTGTGATCTTCATAATTGTATTTCGACCATCCAACCGCGGCCTCTTTGCGCTCGGTCTGAAAAGCGGCCTCAAAATAAAGCACCGGAGCATCCTTTGCATGCCACAAAGTCGGTGGGCTCATCGCCGCCATGCCTGGCTTCCCCATGTCCAACTCAATACTCCCCATAATCGGCCAACCAGCATCCGTCCCTTTTCCTCCGCTCGCCTGATAGCTCCAATGTTGACGATCGCTCTCAAATTTCCAGTCAGGCGGCGTTATACTCTTCCCTTTCTTCACGGCGTAGCCACGGATCTCATCGAGACTGCCAAGAATTAGGGAGAAGTCGTAGTCGTAGGTAATATTGTGATCCAGGATCTCCGTATGCAATGGAGCGATGTAACCAGTCGCATTGTCATGCGTGCCGCCCCGCCCTTCCTTTCCAGCGAAGCCTCCGATGAACAAGCTGTTGTTTGGTTTATAAATACCAAGCCCCCAGTCATCATCATTTACCAAAGCGGCCCAGTTCTCCGTCGCTAGCCAATATTTCCAGGGAAATCCTCCCCCGACCTTCTTGGGAATACGGGCAAGCTTGTCGCCGGTGAATGGCTTGTCACCACGATAAGTCATCAAGCGATAATACTCTCCGTTGGTATAAACTGCAGGGAGTTCCTGATGCCTCCCCGGATACTGGGTCTTGTCCAAGCGTGCGTTCACAAGCCGACATCTTACCTCAACCGTATTCCCCTTCAGTTCGACAAAGCTTTCGTAAGTACATTCGCCAGGAATGTTATTCAAAGGCCACTGCTTGGGAATGCACTTCACGTAAAGACTCGTCTCTTTCTTGGTGAATTCAACGATCTCAGATCCATTGCCGTAGTCATCACCGGCTTGAATCGGATTCCAGCCGATATGCGCCCAATGCTTTTTCGGCTTCTGGCCCTTCTCTTCGTAGGGAACGGGACCACCAAAAAAGGACATTTGAATCTGCCTCCCCCAGTCATGATTGTTAATAACATTTTGGTCATGGCCTGACTTGGACAGGTAGGTAATAGCTCCTCCCAAATCCAGACTCACGCCCAGTTTAATCGTTCCGTTGTCAATAAACTCCAACTTCGACTCATCGAACTTCTTTTTGGCCGAAGCGGTCGACACAAGCAGGCTCATCCCGAGGAGCCCTGCAAATACGCGAAGCGCGACCCGGGCAAGGGAATGACAATAAAGAGAAGTATTCACAATTCTAGACAACTTAGTTGGCGTGAGAAGAAACCAACCACATCGCGAGTGACAATTCAGTTGAATTTTTCCCAAACCAAGTCCAACTTCTCCCCAGCACGTGGGGGCGTTCTGGTTTCGACTGAACGCTGGAAACGCTAGCTGCATGGAGAGGTTGATCGGTTGGCCTCTTAAAAAAGCCGTTCAAAACAAATAATTGCAGACTCTAACGAGCTCGCACTTGCTGCTTAATTGACAGCAACGTTCCAATCCTGATGTCTGTTACGGTGCGGGGCGACTACTTAGCAGACTAGCCACTCATCTGGGAATCCGGGAAGATTGGCGAAACTCAAACAGGATTATCGGATTGTCAGACGGGCCGGGTGAGGCCTGACAAATCTTAAATCAGTAAATGCCCGGCTATCCATGTAGACGCTAATGTGAAAGGCATTTAGGACAGGGGTTCAACTCCCCTCGCCTCCACCAATATTTTACACCAGTCAGTTACGACGTATTGCAACTCTTCGTAGCCCCTCTTTATGGCCTCAGAAAATCCAGGTTTGTTTCTCTCACCAATGAGCAACCACACCCCATACCGGCTAACCCCCTCTTTCCCATGTAT
>JAKMEV010000536.1:0-3884 GCA_022425785.1 Akkermansiaceae bacterium
ATGGATTGGGTTTTCAAGGTGAGTCAGCGATCCCCGAAATCAAGAAAGCTCTCGCCAGCAAAGACGGACGCCTTCGCGTGGCAGGACTCGATGCCATCAGTTGTGCCACCGGCTGGGGCATTGGCAAGACGAACTCCAACATCACTCCGGAAATGATTAAGGAGAACTTCCTACCGGAAATTCTCAAGCCTCTCAAAGACCCCAAGGCTCCGATGTGGGAAAAGCGGCACGCCTTGATGGCCTTGAGCTGCGCTGATGCCGCGACCATCACCAAGCATCTCGATACCATCACCCCCTACCTCTCCAATCAGGAATGGTGGCTTCGGGCCGCGGCCTTTACCACCTTGCAACCTCTCATTCCTGAAACCGAGACCTTCCTCTCCGCCCTGCCCGCGATGCTGAAAAGCTACGATGCCGACAGCAACCTCCCAAGCCGTCGATGGGGCGCGACCACCTTGTTCAAAACCGCCATCGCCAAAAACCCGGAGCTCAAAGAGCCACTCGTCGCCGGCATGGCCAAGTCGGTCAACAAGCTCAAGCTCCGCGAGGGATTTAAGCAACCGATCGACCTGAACAACATTTTCGAAACGCTTCGCTACATTGACATGAAGAAGCATCCCCAAAACGCTATTCCCTTTCTTCCGTCAATCGAGCGCACCTATCCGTCCATGGAGGCCCTCCCCGCGAGTTGGACCATCATTGGCGCCCGCTGGGGAAATATCGGCCTGGCCAAAGCCGCAACTCAACTAGGAAAAGAGGGTCGCCCCTTCATCGCCAGCATGAAGAGGATCCAGCCCAACCTGGAAGCCCGCTGCGCAAAGAAAGACCGACAGGGCGCCACGCTGCAAAAAGCCCTCGATTCTCTCAAGGCAACCGTCGAGGAATGGGAAAGAAAATTCGGAAAAGTCTCGATCTAAGACCTAGGATCAACACCAAAGATACAAGAACTTCCGGCACTACTCCAAAAAAAAAACCGCCGCGGCGCGCTAACTTCCGCCGGTGCTGCCGTCCGCTGGAAACCTTGAGTCGCTTAGACCGAGAGCCCCTCAAGAGGAGTTCTCGTCTCCCCAAATTCCTGCAAGGGAAGGCCCATCCGCTGCAGCAAGGCGAGATGTAATTGCGACATCGACGTTGATCGACGGGGTGCCAAATAGTGGCCCGTTTTGAGAGAGCCCGATCCGCCACCGGCGAGAAGAATGGGAAGGTTTTTTTCCTCGTGCGCGTGGCCATCAGCGATACTCGATCCGTAAACGATCATGGAGCTATCCAGAGCGCTGGTGCCGTCGGCATTCTTGAGTTCTTTTAATCGCCCGAGAAAATAGGCGAGCTGCGCATGATGCCAGCGGGTGACCGAGTTATACATCCCGAGCTTTGACTTCGTGCTATCCCATTTGGTCTTGCCGTCGTCATCCTCCGTGCGCCCACTTGCATCCTTCCAATGTGAAAGCGCATGCCAGGTCCCTTTCACTCCGGGCACAAAATCGAAGTAGCGATTGCTCTGTCCGTGATCGAGCATGAAAGTCGAAACACGTGTCGCGCCCGACCAAAATGACAAGGCCATCAATTCCAACATCTGCCGCACATACTCCTGATGATCGGCAGGAATTCCGGCCGCCGGACGGGTCAAGGTATCTGTGAGCGCCCTGTCATCCACGATGCGCTGGGTTTGTTCCTCCGCAAATTCAAGACGCTTCTCAACCGCACGCACCGCATCGAGATATTCATCAATCTTGCGATTGTCGGCCTGACTTGCCCGACGTTTCAGAGACTTCGATTGTTCGAGAACAAGATCCAAAACACTCCGGTCCACGAATCCCTCACTCGCGCGACGAAACAGTTTATCAAAAACCGCCCGCGGCCTCGTCTCGCGGGCAGCCGGAACATCGCGTCGCGTCCAGGAAAGGCAATTCCGTGGCAGGCTCCCGGAAAAACTCCCCTCGCCTGCCGTGCTTAATTCCAGCGAAGGCAAGGACGTCGAGTCACTCAGAGCCTGCGCCACGAGTTGGTCAACGGAAGGCGCTCCCACATCATTCTTACGATGATCATACGAGCCACCAGTCAACCAGGTTGCGGTCCCCGCTCCGTGACCATTCCCTCGTGGAGTCCAAAGATTTTTGGTGACCACGAGATCTGATTTGAATTCCTCCAATGGCTCCATCCAGCGATTGAGTTTCTGCAGCTCACCAGCAGGGCCAACTCTTTCCGGCTCCCAACTCCCCTCGGCCGTACCATTCGGAAAGTAGAGATAGGCCAGACGCGGAGGGATCCCGGTCTTGGCTGTCACCGAAACAGGAGCGCCAAAACTCTCCATCGCAGGAAGTGAGAGACAAGCTCCCATTCCTCTGAGGAAAGCACGGCGGTTCGGATTATTCTTCATCAGATTGTCCCGGTGATGCGGGTGGAAGGCGTTTCATTGTATACGGATAACTCTCGGTAATAGCGAGCACCTAATCGCCGAAACGTTATCGCGTCGGCTTCAGCTTGGCCGCGATTTCTTTTACCGTCGCTTCATCATAAAACTCAAGCTGCCGACCCAGCGCGTAGGCCAACATCTTGCGGATCGCCTGCGAGCCAAGATCATCGAGCCGTTCATCAATCAAGGCCAATTTGAGTCCGGCAGGCCCACGAAATTTGGCTCCGCTTGGCAAGGTCCCGCGATCATCAATCCCACCCCGCCATTGACCAAATTCAGCGTAGCTTTCCAAGCCGAAACCAAGCGGATCAATCTGGGCATGGCATCCGGCACAACGCGGTGATTCCCGATGCACTTCGAGCTTCTGCCGCAAACTCGTTGCGGCCCGACGCCCGCCACCTTTCAGCTCGATCTCCGGCACATCGGCCGGAGCCGGTGGCGGAGGCGTGCCCAACAGAGTATCGAGAATCCATTTTCCCCGAACCACCGGGCTGGTGCGATCGGGAAACGAAGTCGTAGCCAGGACACTGGCCTGTCCGAAGACACCGCCGCGTTGATTCGTTTCAAGTTTGACCCTCCGCATCGCCGCACCCTCGACTCCTTCGATCCGATAATGGCGCGCCAACTCCGCATTCAGAAAAGTATAATCAGCATCGATCAATCGCGCGACAGGTGCGTTATCCATCACCAGAGAATAGAAAAAGTAAGCCGTCTCGGCACGCATCGCCGCCATCAGGCTCTCGGTACACCAAGGATTGTCGATCGGATCTTTTCGAATACGAGGACCCACATCATCGGTGCTGAGCCACTCCGCCGCAAAGATTTCCCCAAGCGAAAGACTCCGGGGATCGTCGAGCATGCGTTTGATCTGATCCTGACGACTTGCGAAATTGGAAAGCTTGCCGGCAGCAGCCGCATTGAGAAGTTCATCATCAGGAGTCGACGCCCATAGAAAATAGGAGAGGCGCGTCGCAAAATCAAAATCTGACACGGCTTGGTCTTTTCCATTTTCCGCTGCCTCCTCGACACGAAGCAGAAACTTCGGGGAAACGAGGATCGTCTTGAAAGCAAGGGCCAGAGCATCCGCTTGGAATTTTAATGTCTCCAGCGCCACTTCATAGCGATCCGTAATCTCTTTGATCTCGGCATTAGTTGGCGGGCGCCGATAGGCACGGCGCATCAATCTCTCGACCGCTCCCACTGCATCTTCGGGATTGCCGGCCAAATAGCTCCACGCCTTTTTATCTGCCCGCACCTCATCAATCACCCCTTCGGCGGCGGTGAAATATCGATCAAGATGAGCCGTCTGCAGGAAGAGAGTATTCGCGCTATTGGAAAATCCGCTGGCCCCGCTGAAATCCATGGGGAAGTCATCCGCCGGCCGAAGATCGAGCCCGACAAGATCGCGGATCGTACGATTGTATTCCTCGCGCGTAAGACGACGAGCCGGAACATAGCCCGGGTTGCGCAC
>JAKMEV010000537.1:0-10527 GCA_022425785.1 Akkermansiaceae bacterium
CCCTTAATTCCTCACGACCTTCATCGAAACGCTGCTTTTGATCCAGCTTCTCCTTCGAGGAGGCGTCCGTTTTCGAGAGCCGGGCAAAGGCCGAAAGAATCTCGGATTCCATCTGAACATTCTCCGCTTCGAGAGAGGCCTTGGAGTCGGCCAAAATCTGCTGCTGCTCTTTCCACTCTTTTTGTTTCGATTGTGTTTCCTTCATCACCGCGACCCATTTCTGAATGGTGGACCGGAGATTTTTATTCGCTTCATTTCCACCATCCTGAGCAACCAGGACTGGCGAGAAAACGAGCAGGAACGAGAGACTAAGAGTCGAACGGGTAAACTTCATTTGGAGTGTGCAAAGGTCTATCTGCGATCTCTTCCAGAGAGGGTTTTGATTTTGTGACAGGTTTGTCACCTGACACAAAAAAGAGCCGCCCCGCCACTCAGCGAAACGACTCTTTTATTGGATTACCTGCGAAAGGTTTTAGTTCTTCTCAATTCGGAAGAAGTATTTGTCAGCTCCACCGGGAACTGCAAATGAGATGGTCTCCTGAACGGCGGCATCAGTTATCGTCGCTCCGGCAACATCAATATAAGGCCCGCTCAAGCTTGCTGATTGGGTTACTTTGTAGTTGTTGCCTTCCTCGGCAACGAAGGTGATGGAAAAGTTGCCTCCGTCGAAGGAAGAGCTTACCACATCAAGTTCATCACCAGTAACTGGCACGATGATGATTCCATCGGGAGTGGTCAGCTGGGAGAATCCAGGCTGAACGATTCCTTCGTTGGAAGCATAGGTCCAAGTCGCGGTCCAGAGCTCAGAACCGAAGGCTCCACGGTAGCCAACTGCGGTAGGCGCTCCGTCACGAAGCTCACTCCCCCAAGCGGGACCACCGGTGATGGCCGGGCGTGGATCGATGACAACCACTTCACCGTCAACATTCTTGGAGACGAGGCTTAGAAGCGGATCAGTGTTCATGGAGTTACCAACCTGGGCCAAGAGAGCGGCCTCCTCAGTAGGCTGTGTTCCATGAACTTCAACGTCACCTGGAGTTCCGAAGATATTGTAGGTGAACTGAAGATCCCCTCCCACCTGTCCGGCGGTGTCGGTGTCGTCCATTCGGACCAAATCATCTCCGATCTCGGTAAAGATCGAGTTATGGAACTGACCGGAATAGTTGTCCTTCAAGCGGAAGGCATCGTTGGCATCAGGGGCTCCGACGTAGGTCGCGTTATAGACCTTGGCAAGAGTCTTGGGCTCACCGGTTTTGACACCAGCACCGGTCTTGTTGCCGCCGTCTGCTTCGGTGCCGTAGTCACTGAAGTTCGACTGAACCGCGAACCAGAACTGGTGATTCCCTTGATGTCCCTCATCGAGATCAAAGCACTCGTCCTGACAGTAGAGCGCGAAGAGATGAGAGGTGCTCACCGTTCCGCCGAACCACTCGAAGCCATCATCGGTATTCCCGACAACTTCCACGTGGTGGATGGAGGTTCCAGAACCCACACCTCCCATGGTGAGACCATTGATCTCTTCGTCGAGAGCGAATTCGAATCCACCGAAGCGAATGCTGGCATATGAGAGGCTACCGGAAGAGTCTCCATCGTTACCTCCTCCGTAGAGTATGTTGTCACCCGCAGCATTAGTGGCGAAACCTTCAATGCTGTTTTCGTTCAGGTTGTTGACTTCGGAATCGTAGAAGTTGATTCCAGCATGCCCTAGGAGAATCACTCCGCCCCAGGCACCACCGTCAATGATGGGATCCTGTTTCACCGAGTTGATTCCGTCGACACCGTCGATGTCGATACCGTAGAGATATTCGGCTTCAGCGACACTCGTGAAGACGATTGGATTAGTCGGCTCACCATCAGCGGAGATTGCACCGTCGCGAGTAATGACCAAGGTTCCTACGTCTAGTCCGTTGGTTCCAGTCGTGGAACCACTGGCTGCAATCACGGTTCCGGGGGCAATCGTCAAGATAGGCCGAGTTGCTCCGGTAAGATCTCCCACAAAGCAAGCAGCGCTGAGGGAATAAATACGGTCAACAAGTCCGTCGCCATTGGAATCGGAATCCCAAGTGGTGTCGGCTGTGATCGCGGCGGGCAAGGCAACAATTTCAATCTGCTCAGGCAGAGCGAAGGCATCGACCAACAGTCCGTTAGTAGAAGCATAGGTCCATGTCTTGGCCCAGTTCTCTGCTCCAAACGCACCGCGGAATGGCGCAACTTTCTGGGCTCCGGCAGTCAGGGTGGTTCCCCAAGCAGGACCAGTCAAAGCGGGACGTGGATCAATAAGGATAACCTCTCCATCGTCGTTCTTGCCAACCGCGGAGAAGGCAGGGTCGGTATCCTTCACGTTTCCAGCCTGCGCAAGCAAGGCAGCTTCCTCAGTAGGCTGTCCTCCGTGAACTTCAACATCTCCCGGAGTTCCGAAGATGTTATTGGTAAAGAGGAGGTGACCTCCCACTTGACCGGAAGTGTCGGTGTCGTCGATGCGAACAAGATCATCACCAATCTCTGTAAAGATCGAGTTATGAAACTGGCCAGCAAAGTTATCCTTCAAGCGGAAGGCATCGTTGGCATCAGGAGCTCCAACGTATGTTGCGTTGAAGATTTTCGCCAAAGTCATGGGCTCCCCGGTTTTAACACCAGCGCCGGTCTTGTTACCGCCGTCCGCTTCAGTGCCGTAGTCACTAAAGTTCGACTGAACCGCAAACCAAAACTGGTGTGTTCC
This sequence comes from Akkermansiaceae bacterium, assembly GCA_022425785.1. Taxonomy (GTDB): domain Bacteria; phylum Verrucomicrobiota; class Verrucomicrobiia; order Verrucomicrobiales; family Akkermansiaceae; genus SW10. Next base: position 2,720 of record JAKMEV010000537.1, read on the forward strand.
CTGGTGACCTTCGTCGAGGTCAAAGGACTCGTCCTGACAGTAGAGTGCGAAGAGGTGGCTGGTATTCACCGTGCCACCAAACCATTCAAATCCATCATCGGTATTACCAACAACTTCGACGTGGTTAATCGTAGTGCCTGCTCCGACTCCACCCATGGTCAACCCATTGATTTCCTCGTCCAAAGCGAATTCAAATCCACCGAAGCGGAGACTTGCGTAGGTCAGGATACCTGAGTTATCGGCAGGATCGCTTCCGCCATAGAGAATGCTGTCACCCGCCGCGTTGGTCGCGAATCCTTCCACGCTGTTCTCACCGAGATTGTTTGTCGCGGAATCGAAGAAGTTAATGGGAGCGCGGCCAAGAATGACCACTCCACCCCAGGCACCACCGTCGATAACGGGATCCTGTTTCACGTCATTAACTCCATCAGCTCCGTCAATATCAACCCCGTGGAGATATTCAGCTTCAGCAACACTAGTGAAGACAATCGGGCTGTTCAATTCACCCTGAGCGTCAAGCTGTCCGTCACGAGTGATGACCAATGTTCCCACGTCGAGACCGTTAGTTCCGGTGGTTGATCCGCTACAAGCAATCAGTGTTCCCGGCTCAATCGTCAAGGTAGGACGAGTTGCGCCAGTTAGATTACCCACAAAGATAGCTTGGTCTACGAAGTAGATCTTGTCGAGAATACCATCGTCATTGGTATCAGAATCCCAAACAGTATCAGCAGTGATTGCTGCAGGAGGTTCCTCGATGGTAATCGCGGGAGCAACAAAGTCATCAACCACGATTCCTTCGGTAGAGCCGTATGACCATCCGCTCAGCCAGTTATTTGCACCGAAGGCACCTTTATAGCTCACTGATGAAGGAGCTCCTGCGGTCAAGCTGCCACCCCAAGCCGGGCTGGCTGCAGCAGGACGTGGGTCGATTGAATTCACCTCACCGTCGCCGTTCACACCGAGGGTCGTAAACATTGGATCGGTGTCGGTGGCATTTCCGGTCTGAGCAATCAGCGCTGCTTCTTGAACAGGCTGACCACCGTGGGTCTGGGCATTACCAGGAGTGCCGAAGATGTTGTTAGTGAACTTTAGGTTCACGCCAACTTGTCCGGCAGTATCTGTATCGTCGATCCGAACAAGATTATCACCGATATCGGAGAAAATTGAGTTATGGAACTGGCCAGCATAATTGTCCTTCAAGCGAAAAGCATCGTTGGCATCGGGAGCTCCAACGTATGTCGCATTATAGACCTTAGCGAGAGTCATTGGATTTCCGGTCTTCACGCCGGCCCCGGTTTTGTTGCCTCCGTCTGCTTCGGTGCCGTAGTCACTGAAGTTTGACTGAACCGCAAACCAAAACTGGTGCGTCCCTTGGTGACCTTCATCTAGGTCGAAGGACTCGTCCTGACAATAGAGAGCAAAAAGATGGCTGGTATTCACGGTTCCACCAAACCACTCGAAGCCATCATCGGTATTACCGACCACTTCAATATGATCAATGGTGGTTCCAGCTCCGACTCCGCCCATGGTCAGACCATTGATCTCTTCATCGAGAGCAAATTCGAACCCACCAAACCGAAGACTGGCATAACGAAGAATTCCAGAGTTGTCACCGGGATCATTGCCTCCATAGAGGATGTTGTCACCGGCCGCGTTGGTTGCAAACCCCTCAACACTATTCTCGCCGAGGTTGTTTGTTGCCGAATCGTAAAAATTGATTGGAGCATTTCCGAGGATGATCACTCCACCCCAAAGTCCACCGTCAACGACAGGGTCGGGCTTGGTGGTATTGATTCCGTCAACCCCATCAATATCAATCGCGTGAATAAATTCAGCTTCCTCTACACTTGTGAACACAATTGGGTTTTCCGCTGTTCCAGCGGCATCGATCTTACCGTCACGAGTAATCACAAGCGTTCCGACATCCAGACCATTTGTTCCGGTTGTTGAACCACTTGCTGCAATTACCGTTCCCGGAGTAATCGTCAAGGTAGGACGAGTTGCTCCGGTGAGGTCTCCCACAAATACCGCAGTATCGATATGGAAAATCTGATCGATGATACCATCGTCATCGGTGTCCGAATCCCACACCGTGTCTTCGGTGATCGAAACTGGAACATCTACTTTAGTAGGCACAGCCGAAGCCGCGCCAACCACGAACAACCCAAGAAGGGCCGTCATGGTGAATTGTTTTTTACTCGTCGTTTTTTTCATGAACTTTGATTGGGTGAATGCCTGCATCCAAAAATCGGTGCTGGCTCCGCTCATGGAACTATCGACTCGTTCAAAAAAACTGAGGCGTTTTACGTGACAACATTGTGACCCTTAGCAGGGTAACAATTTCGTCACCTTAGAACCTACCCTCGACCGAAATTCCAAACTCACGGCCGGGTGAATACGACGATGCTGGAGCCACTCCCCCGCCTCCTTCGTAAAGAACTTCCACATCGGAATCTAAAATATTCTTCACCGCAAACTTCACCTTCATATCTGCCCATTCGGTCTCCCACTTTTTGGTAAGATTAAAATCGAGAGTATGAAATGGCTGTCTGATTTCATTGGGAAGACCCGGACTGGTATCGTCAACATTGCGCAAACTTGCCAAGGTTAAATACTCTCCGGTGAAATTATAAATCAGATTCGCCGAGACTCCGGAGTCCTCATGCTCATACGAAAGGATCAGGTTAGCCAACCACTCGGGCTGTCCCTCAAGACTATCGATGGTGGCGTTAAATTCCTGTGATCCAACCGGCACCTTCCCGGGAGTTGGCGTTGCCATGATATAACTCACATTGCCGGTCAGTGAGAAACCCGATCCAAGATCTCTGCTCGCTTCCAATTCAATCCCCTTAACTTCCGTCTCACCCAAATTAGCGAACGTCCTCGCTCTGCCCCCAAGCTGCGGATCAACAATCGTGAAAATTGGATCTTCGATCGTCTTATAGAAGAAATTCAAACCAATGAAATCGTTCTCCTTCTCCCAGGTTAGGTTTATGTCGAAGTTCTCCGAGCGGCTTTCCCTAAGATTACGATTACCAGTCACGAGACTTTGATTAGTCAGGTCGATAATCCTTGCGGGGATATACTCATAGAATGTTGGACGGACCACCGACTGCGAATAGCTAAACCTCAAAGCATACTCTTCTTCCGCTCCAAAGGTTCGCCCAAAGTTAAGGGAAGGAAACACATCGTCGACTTCTGTCGTGAAGGCACCCAGGGCATCTCCCGGCACATCAAACGAGCGCGTTTCTTTCTCCAGACGAAATCCTCCCAACATATACCAGGAATCCCATTTCCCATCCAATCCGATGTAGGTCGTGTCCAAGGTAGTCGATCCGGAATACTTCGGAGTCGCCTGGGTCCCCGCCGCCACGGCATAAAAACCTTCGAAGCGCCTCGGATTCAAATCCGTACCCTTTTCCCGGTCGTTCAACAGGCGATCACTCGCCTCGATGGCTTCATCAGGACGATTCACACTACTACCAGCCTTGATCGATGCACTGCGAAGTCGACTGTCTCGATCTCGTTGAAATGATCCGGCTCCCAACAAGACATTGAAATGCCGATCATCAGTCTTCTCAAATAGGGGCAGAATTCCATCCAACTTAAATTCTCCTGACTCATCTTCAGTGACGTATTCGATAAAGTCGGAACTCTGCGGATTTCTCAGATTACCAATATTTGGAATCGAAATCCCTTCCAAAGGAACCGCCGCCCCGAGTTCTGTAATGTAGGACCCCTTTAATTCATAACTCCGGGGAGATTCTTCACTCGTCTGAGAGCTATACGCGTTCCAAGACAACTGGGCTCCTTCACGCCAATCGTCAAATCGATGCTCCCCCCCCAACTGAAAAAACTGCAACTCGCGATACTTCAGTTCATACGCCTGGCGGTAGCTGTTCATAGAGAACCCCTCACTTTCGATGCGGCCAACCGCGAGCGAGTCTTCCGCAACATCCAAATCAGAGGCCTTCGTCAACCCATTATCAATAATCGAGTATTGCGAGTCTCCTGACTTGAAATTGAAGAAAGTCGCGCTAAGGTCGTGGTGATCTCCCAGCGCTAAATTGCCTCCCAGTAGCAGTCCGTATTCTCTCGATTGCGTATATCCGTCCTTTTCATAATTCCCATCCAAGCCCGCAAAAACCCGATCTCCGTCAGGCTCGATCATCAAGGTTTTTTGATTCACGAAGAGAGGATTCAGTTCGCCCCTCGTCCCTGCGGAGGTAATGCGGGAATTGTAGTTTGATTCCTGAGTTCGGCGATATCGCTGCTTCGATTCATAAGTAAAGCTTCCCAACAAGTTGAGAGAGTTCCCTCCTCCAAGCTCCCAGCTCTTTCCAAAACCCATGCCGTACCCCTGGTCGGGCTCGGGCCGCATCTTTTCCGGCTTAAATTTCACTAAATGAAGAAAGCGCTGCCTGGCCGCCAGAGCGGCCGATCCCGTCGGCCGGGAGAATGCGGTGGAATCCAATATTGGATCTCCATCGATCACCGGACTATTCGGGCGAAGATCAGAACTCACCTCCATTCCGGGGACAGTGAAGAACTTGCCATTTGAGAACGTCGGCTGATGATACTTGGTCGAAAAGTCCACGCTGAAAAAATCCTCTTTGGGTTCCTTCAAGGTTTGCAGCTGGACCAAGCCCCCCACAAATTCAGCGGGGAGAAAAGGCGATGAAGTCTTCTTAATCGAGACACTCTCAAGCGCATCCGAAGGAAAGAGGTCTAACTGAACTGCTTTTCGGGAAGTTTCGGGGCTCGGAACGATCCCTCCATTAAGCGTGGTATTATTATAGCGATCACCTAAACCACGAACAACGACGAACTTCCCACCAACCACATTGGCTCCAGAGATTTTTCCAACCGCCCCCGCAGCATCACTCGCACCACTCTTGGAAAGAAACTCTTTCGAGAGACCACCACCGGCCAATCCCGGTCCGCTCGTTCCATCCAAACCAATTCCCGTCACTTCATCCTCTTCGTAATCGAGAATCACTTCACGTCCTTCCAAAAGATACTCTCCCTCGGCCAGCTCAACTGGCTTTAACTCCAGCGACACCCTCACTTTGGTGACTCCCTCCTCTTTCACCTGCATCACATCAACCTTTGTCACGTAGGCAGATTTTAAAAACTCCGCCGACACTCCTGATGCTGGAAGCCCGGTAATTCTAAAGCGTCCCTCTTCATCCGTCCTCACTTGAAACCCACCCTCGTCAGGAAGAGTGATAATCACTCTCGGGATCCCATTGCCATCCGAATCAAAAACGACACCTTCAACCTCCCCCGGACCGTCGCCAGCAGCGGAACTCGGCAACAATCCCGACCCGACTTCCTCCAGGTCAGAAGGTTCGGTCGGCAATCCCTCCGGTTTCCCCGGAAGCGGCTCCGGGACATTTTCATCAGCCACCAGTTCCGGCAAAGCCGGAGCTAGTTTCATCTCTTCTTTTTTCTTTGGTGATATCAAATCAGCACGACCCAATTTCTGAGCAACCGATTCTTTCACCTCGTTCTCAACATCCTCTTTTTCGGTCTCTAATTCCCCTTCTTTTTTCTCACTCGACTTTTCTCCCTCCTCGCCAATCAGCGACGACATCAACAGTCCGCCAACAACGAGATAAATCCATGTTTTGAATCTGAGCATAATTTGGGTGAGATGAAAGAAACCCAGTCGCTCCTCAATCCAAAGACCGCCTATGTCACGGAGTCGTCACAATCCACCCTCCTCTCCCGCCAGATGACTTGCCAGCAGTACATTGAAAGATAACTTTCCCGATATTGCCGGAAACCGACTCGCTTCCAAGCTGGGGAGACTTTCTTCATAAATGTGTCGCTTGCACCGCCCACCTCCCCGACTACCTTGGCCCCGTGCCCAAGAAATCCGACTCCTCCCAAGCAAACAGCACCATCCGCATCCGAGGAGCCCGGCAGCACAACCTGAAGAACCTCGATCTCGACATCCCCATCGGCGAGCTCACCGTCATCACCGGCCCGTCCGGCAGCGGAAAATCCTCCCTCGCCTTTCACACGCTCTACGCCGAGGGCCAACGCCGCTACGTCGAAACTTTCTCGCCCTACGTCCGTCAGTTCTTTGACCGCATGGACAAGCCCGAGGTCGATCGCATCGACGGCATCCCGCCCGCCATCGCCATCGAGCAAAAAAACACCATCCGCACCACTCGCTCGACCGTCGGCACCCTCACCGAGGTCAACGACTACCTCAAGCTCCTCTACCCCCGCCTCGCCACGGGCTACCACCCCGGCACCGGCGAGCCCGTCCAGCCCGACACGCCGGCCTCCATCCTTGAGTGGTGCCAATCCAACCTGAGCGACGAAACCATCCTCGTCATCTTCCCCATTCCGGTTCCCAAAGACACCACGCCCGAGGAGCTCTTCCCCTTCCTCAATTCCCAGGGCTACCTCCGCATCCTCCTCAACAAGAAAGTGCTCCGCACCGACTCCGTCCCCGCACTCAAAAAACTTCCCCGAAAAATCCACGTCATCCAGGACCGCATCAAGGTCACCTCGCGCAACAAATCCCGCCTCACCGAAGCCTTCGAAAACGCCCTCCGTCTCGGTAAGGGACATTGCCAGGTTTCCGACCCAAAATTCAAGCTCACCGAATTCAACACCACCTGGTCCCCCCTCCGCCAGCCCACCTCCTCGCTCTTCAGCTTCAACTCCCCCCTCGGGGCCTGCCCCACCTGCCGGGGCTTCGGTCGCATCATCGGTATCGATCTCGACAAAGCCATTCCCAACCACCTTCTCTCGATCAAGCAAGGCGCCATCAAGCCCTTCCAGGGTGAACGCGGCGAAGACTGCCAACGCGACCTCCTCCGCGCCTGCCGGGAAATCCAACTCGATCCCAAAACGCCCTGGAACGAGCTCACTTCCGAGCAACAACACTGGGTCAAATATGGCGAACGCACCCCTCTCTCTCCTCTCTCCTCGCTCGAACAATCCGAGCAACTTTGGACCGAAAAACGTTGGTATGGTATTCAAGGCTTCTTCGACTGGCTCGAAACAAAAGCCTACAAGATGCACGTCCGCGTCTTCCTCGCCCGCTACCGCGCCTACACCACCTGCTCCGACTGCCAGGGCTCCCGCCTCCAGCCCGACGCCCTCCATTTCAAGATCCTCGACAAAACCCTCCCTGCTCTTTGGCATGTCCCTATCGACCAACTTGTCGCCTTTTTCGAGGAGGTAGCCCAAGCCCATGCCCCTCTCGACAAGTCGGCCAAGCTCGTCCTCGACGAAGTCACCTCGCGCCTCAATTACCTCACCGAAGTCGGCCTCGGCTACCTCACTCTCGACCGCCCCGCCCGCACCCTCTCCGGCGGCGAGATCGCCCGTGTGAATCTCACCACCTGCCTCGGCTCCGCTCTCACCCACACTCTCTTCGTCCTCGACGAACCGACCGTCGGGCTGCACCACCGCGACATTCATCGCCTCACCAAGGTGATGCACGCCCTGCGCGACAAAGGGAACACCCTCGTCGTCGTCGAGCACGATGAAGCGGTCATGCACCAAGCCGACAACCTCCTCGACATGGGCCCCGCCGCCGGCGAAGCCGGAGGCACCATCGTGGCAGCGCTTTCCAAGCGCCAAGCCAAGAAAAAACAACCCACATCCCAAACCCTCCCCTACCTCGACGGCACCAAATCCATCCCCATTCCCAAATCCTACCGCAAGCCCAAGGCCCACCTCTCCATCACCCGCGCCTCGGTCAACAATATCAAAAACCTCGACGTCGAAATCCCCCTCGGCGTCTTCGTCGCCCTCACCGGCGTTTCCGGATCCGGGAAATC
>JAKMEV010000541.1:0-11131 GCA_022425785.1 Akkermansiaceae bacterium
GATTTCTAGGTCGAGGTCACGAAAGACGATGAGGTCGCCGTATTGTTGGGCGGCTTTTTCGAGCTTGCCGACAAGATGGGTCGAGGCCGGAGGGTCGGGAAAGCGGAAAGACATCACGGCATCCTCGGCATCGATCTCGATACGCTCGATCTTGGCCAGATGCTTGATGCGCGATTGTACTTGGGAGGCTTTGTTGGCCTGAGCGCGGAAGCGGTTGATGAATTGCTCGGTCTTGGCAATCTCTCGGTCCTGGTTGACTTTTTGTTTGCGGAGATTGTCCTGACGTTCCTTGAGCTGGGTTTCGTAGGAGGAATAGTTTCCCGTGAATTCTTCGGCGCGTCCGTGGTGGAAGGCGATGGTGCGGGTAGTGAGGCCGTCCATCATGGAGCGGTCGTGGGAGATGAGGACGATGGCGCCTTTGTATGAATGGAGGTAGTTTTCCATGAAGCGCTGGGCTCCGATGTCGAGGTGGTTGGTCGGTTCGTCGAGGAGGAGGACCTCGGGCTCTGAGAGGAATAGTTTGGCCATCGCGATGCGCATTTGCCAGCCCCCGGAAAATTCGCCGCAGTCGCGTTCGAGGTCGGATTGCTTGAAGCCGAGTCCGCTGAGGATGGCCTGAATGCGGGGACGCATGCGGGCGGGATCGTGGCCGTCGAGCTGGAGCTCGAGCTCGCCGATTTTATTGAGGAGATCCGAGTATGGGGCGGAACGGGGATCGAGATTGGGGAGGTCTTTCTCGAGACGGGCCACTTCTTCCTGGATGGCCTTGGTTTCAGCAAAGGCGGATTCGACCTCGTCGTAGAGTGAAATTCCGGTGATGTGGATGCCTTCCTGCGGGAGATAGCCAATGCGGTGATGCTTCGGTTTATTGATCTCTCCGGCGTTGGGGAGGAGGACTCCGCCGATACATTTCATCAGAGTCGACTTGCCCGCGCCATTGTGTCCGGCGAAAGCCACGCGCTCCTTATCCCCGATGGAGAAGGTGAGATCCTTGAAAATGACACGAGGTCCAAATTCAACGCGAAGGTTTTTGACGGCGAGCACGGGGGAGGGGTAGTCGAGACCGGTACGATTGGGAAGGAGTTTTGGCGTGATTGAATTAGTTACCTCTCAGGAGAGAACCAGATCTTCTTTTGTCCGGAGTGAGAGTCGCTGGTGATGAGCTGGCGGGAGCCTTTGTGGTGCGCCGCCGGACTTAGCTTATTTGAAGCTCACCGTGAGCGAGTCGTATCCGTTGACTCGCGTGTAGGTGGCTTGGTTTTCGACGTGTTTTGTCTCCTCGAGAACCTTGATCTTGGCTGATCGTTGCGCGAGGGCGTTGACCAGAGTGCGGGCGAGCAGGCGGGCGTGTGCGGCACCGAGGCAAAGGTGTGGGCCGAAGCCGAAGGCGAGGTGTGGGTTTGGTTTGCGGTCGAGCTGAAATTCGTGAGGGTTTTGGAAAACCTCTTCGTCTCGATTGGCGGATGACCAGCAGAGCGAAACGCGACCGTTTGTTGGAACGGTGACTCCCCGGACATTGCTTGTCTCCGGACAAACCCGCCCGAGGTGGGTGATCGGTGCGAGCACACGAAAGAATTCTTCGACGGCGTGGGTGACTTTTTTCGGCTCTTCGCGAAGTTCGGTGAGAGTTTCGGGATGCTCGGCGAAGTAGGCGATGATTCCTGAGATTGTGTGAATCACGGTATCGCGGCCACCGGCGAAGGCCAGATTGGCATAGCCCATCATTTCGTCGCGCGTGAGCGGGCGGTCCTGATAGCGCGCTTGAGTGAGGGCGCTGAAGAAGTCCTCGCCGGGGTTTGCTTTGGCCTCGTCGAATTTCCGATGAAGGTAGGGTTCCAGGCCGATGTCTTCGTCAGGTGAGTCGGGATCGTGAAAGACATGAATACCCCATTTGATCCAGATTTCGGCTTCGGACTCAGGGACGTCGAGGAGATAGGTCAGGGCGTGTGACTGGAGCGGGAGCGCGAAGTCGCGAACGATTTCGACGGAGTCATTTCCGCCGGCTTCGTCGAGGAGTTGCGTGATGAGTTGCTCGACCTTTTCGATGACTTCGGGAAGTTTGGCTCGCTTGAAGAATGGATCGACGAGTTTGCGGTATTCCTTGTGCTCGGGAGGGTTGGTTTCGATGGGAAGTTGCCGCATAGTACGGAGATCTTCCTCGGAGGGTATGGGAACGCGAAAGGGGGCATCGGAACTGAAGGTCTGCCAGTCCTTGGCCGCGGCCCGCACGTCGGAGTGTCGCAGAATCATGGGGAGGGACTCGCCTTGGAAAGGGCAGGTAAGAACCCCGTCGTCTTTGCGGGCTTTCTCGAAGGGATCGGAGCTGCTCATGGGGGGAATTACTTTTCGTTGCGGATCGATTCAAGGAGGCCTTGGAGTGCTTTGACTTTTTCAGGGTGTTTTGCGGCGAGGTTATTGGTTTCGCCGAGGTCGTCCTTGAGATTATAGAGCTGAACCTTGGGAAGAGTCTTGAGAACCTTTTTGTCGATTTTTGAAAATCCGCCGGAGCCGGGTCCGGTGATGAGTTTCCAGTCACCGGAACGAACAAGAAAGTGATTTTGTCCGGCTCCCATCACGATGGGCTTGCGGGGTTTGACTTTTCCTCCTTTGAGAATGGGTAGGAAAGAAACGCTGTCGGGTGCTTGTCCCTTGGGGATCCTAGCGCCAGTGAGATCGGCGAAGGTGCGGAAGAGGTCGGTGAAGCAAATGGTTCGGTCAGCGGTTTGCCCGTTCTTGATGGCGGCGGGCCAGCGTATGATGAAGGGCATGCGATGCCCCGCTTCCCAGGCATCGGCTTTCATCCCGCGCAGGCCGCCCGAGCTGTCGTGTGAGAATTTTTTGGTATTGACGTCATACCAAACCGGCCCGTTGTCTGCGGTGAAGACGACGATGGTGTCTTTTGCCATTCCTGTCTTGTCGAGGGCTCCGAGAACCTTGCCGATTTCCGCGTCGATCATGTGGGTGAAGTCACCGTAGAGATCAACTTTGGTGGAGCCGACGAATTCCTTGGTGGGCAACCACGGGGTGTGTGGGCCGGGATAGGCGAGGTAGAGCATGAGGGGCTTATCCCCTTTTTTGGAGGCGTGTTTTTCGATGACCGAGATCGCCTCGGTGGTGAGGCGGGGCGTAACCTCCTCAAGTTTGAGGTCAGGGGAAATGCCCCCGGCGCGCCAGAACTTTCCTTGGATCGGTGACCAGCCTTTGGTGTTGTTTGATTCGATTTTTAAAGACGGCGGCATGACGGCCTTGTCGTCACGGATGTAGAAGTAAGGTGGAATATCAGTGGAGGCCCGGATGCCGAAGAAGGTGTCGAATCCACGATCGGCCGGTCCGCCACTTAGAGTACCCTCAAATTTCTTATCTTCGAAAAACCCGAGGTGCCACTTGCCGACCATTGCGGTGTGGTAGCCGTTCTTTTGCAACATTCCGGGGAGAGTGAGGCGGTCTTTGTCTATGACAGCATTGTTTTTCCAGACGATACGCTTGCGAAAGGGATAGCGTCCGGTCATCAGGCCATAGCGCGAGACGTGGCAAAGCGGACCCGGGGCATGGGCGTCGGTAAACTTCATTCCGTCGGCGGCCAGCTTGTCGATGTGCGGCGTGGGGATTTTGGAATCGGGATTAAAGCAAGTCGGATCGCCATAGCCCATGTCGTCGGTGAGAATGATGAGGATGTTGGGCTTGTCGGCAGCGAGGGCGGACCCGAAACAGAAGAGGGAAAGAGTGAGTTTCTTGATTGCGATCATTGCGAAAGTCTGGGACGATTGGTAGGAGGGAATAAAGATACGAAGAAAGGTATTTAACCCTTTCCAATTGGCAGGATTGATCATGGAATAACGGGGATGCGGAGGATTGCAATCGCTTGTTTGTTGGTGGGGCCAATTTGGTCTGAAGAGGGTCCGGATTTCTCGACAGAGATTTTGCCGATTCTTTCGAACAAGTGTTTTGCCTGTCATGGGCCGGATGCCAAGAAGGACGAGGTGCGTTTGGATTCGTATGAAGGTGCGACGGAGGACTTGGGCGGGTATTCTGCGATTGATTCAGAGAAGCCGGAGGATGGTGAATTGCTGATTCGCATCCATGATGAAAAAGATCCCATGCCGCCGGAGGATGCTGAGAAGCAATTGACGAAGGCCGAGCGGGAGTTGCTGTCGCGATGGGTTAAGAGCGGCGGGGAGTATGCCGAGCATTGGGCTTTCGTGAAGCCCGGGATTGTTGAAGGTGGAAGTATTGATCATTTGGTGGAGGTTAAGCTGGACGGGAAAGGGTTCGTTCAGGAAGCAGATCGCCATACGCTGGCGCGACGCGTGGCCTTGGTCCTGACGGGGCTGCCGCCGGAGAAGGGGCAGCTGGAGGCCTATATCAAAAGCGGTGATTTTGAGAAACTGGTCGATCAGCTACTGGGCAGCGAACGGTTTGGTGAGCATCAGGCTCGGTATTGGCTGGATGCGGTGCGTTATGGCGATACCCATGGCTTGCACCTCGATAACAAGCGTGGGATTTATCCTTATCGTGACTGGGTGGTGAAAGCCTTTAATGAGAATTTGCCTTTTGATGATTTCATCACCTGGCAGTTGGCGGGGGATCTTTTGGAGAACCCAACCGTGGCTCAACGCGTAGCAACAGGATACGTGCGGATGAATGTTTCGACCGCGGAGGGCGGAGCGATTCCGGCGGAGTTTCAGGCCAAGAATAATTTCGATCGCACCGAGAATTTTGGAACGATATTTTTGGGGATGACTTTGAACTGCGCGCGTTGTCATACCCACAAATACGACCCGATTGTGCATGAAGAGTATTACCAGTTGATGGCCTTCTTCAATAGCACAAGCGAGAGCCCGATGGACGGCAACAAGTATGAATACAAGCCAGTGATGAAAGCGCCGGCGAATGCAGCGGCCTGGAAACAGTGGGATGCTTATGTAAAAAAGCGAGAGGCCCTGGAGGCGAGAGGTGAAGGAGACTTTGCGGAAGCAGCAAAGAAATTGGATGAGGAAAAAGCGAATTTGGAGAAAGCATTTACCACGACATTGGTTGCAGAGGAGTTGAAGAAGAAGCGGGAGACCAAGGTGCTTCGGCGTGGAGAATATAATGAACCGATGGGCGAACCGGTTTCGCGGGGTGTCTTTGAGGTGTTGAATCCTTTTCCCAAAGATGCTCCCAAGAACCGTCTCGGATTGGCGCAGTGGACGACTTCGCGGGAAAACCCTCTTGTGGCGCGGGTCCTGGTGAATCGATTCTGGCAGTCGGTGTTCGGCGCTGGTCTGGTGCGGAGTCCGGAGGATTTTGGGCTACAAGGAAGGCAGCCGACGCACCCCAGGTTGCTGGATTGGCTTGCGGTGGATTTTCAGGAGAGCGGTTGGAATTACAAGCGGCTAATGAAGATGATGGTGATGAGTAAGACCTTCCGACAGGACTCCCTGCGGAGAGCTGATTTGGAGGATCCGGAGAATCTCTTGCTGGGTCGTGGTCCGAGTTATCGTCTCGATGCCGAAGTGATTCGTGACCTCGGGCTTTGGGCAGGGGGATTGTTGGATCCCACGATGGGAGGCGAGGGTGTGAAGCCCTTCCAGCCTGGAGGAATGTGGGCGGCCTTGTCCCATCCGGGGAGCAATACCAAAAAGTATGTTGCCGATAAGGACCAGCGGGCCTTTCGGCGAAGCTTGTATGTTTATTGGAAACGAACGAGCCCCCATCCCATGATGACACTCTTTGATGCGCCGAGTCGGGAGGTGAGTTGCGTGCGCCGGACGAGTGGAAATACGCCCTTGCAATCACTCGCGCTCTTTAACGAACCGCAACGCGTGGCGATGGCGCAAGGTGTCGCGTCACGATTGTTGTCGGAAAAGAAGAATGATGTCGAGAGAGTGAATCAGCTCTTTCAATGGATTGCCTGTCGGGACGCGTCGGAGCATGAACGGACGGTTTGTTTGAAGCTTCTGAAGCAGGCCAAAGATGCCAAACACGACGAGAAATCTGCTTGGAGTCAGCTCGCCGGTGCGGCGTTGGCGAGCGATACGACAATCTTACTTTATTAAATGTGATGAGCGAATTTGGAATTTTTCAAGAGAATGGTCTGGGTCAAACCCGCCGCCAGCTCTTCGGACGAGCGGCCTTGGGGCTGGGAACAGCCTCGCTGGCGCAATTGATGGGACCGAGTTTGCAGGCGGCCACGACAAATGAGGGGATGCATCACAAGGCGACCGCCAAGCGGGTGATTTACCTCTTCATGAGCGGCGGTCCGAGTCAGCATGACATGTGGGATTACAAGCCGAAGATGCAGGAGATGTTTGGGAAGGATCTTCCGGAATATGTCCGCGATGGACAGCGCATCACGGGAATGACGTCGCGTCAAAATACTCTCCCGGTGTGTCCTTCGAAATACAAATTCACCAAACAGGAGAATAATCAGGACGGAGTCTGGGTAAGTGAACTTCTTCCGCATACTGCGAAGGTGGTGAAGGATCTCTGCGTGGTGCACTCGACCTTTACCGAGGCCATCAATCACGATCCGGCGATTACCTACATTCAAACAGGAAGCCAGATTCCGGGTCGTCCGAGTATGGGTTCGTGGCTGAGTTACGGGCTCGGGAATGTGAACGAGAATCTGCCTGGTTACGTGGTGATGCATGCCAAGTCATCCCACGCGGAGCAGAGTTTGTTCGGGCGCCTTTGGGGGAGTGGTTTTATGCCTTCGGAACATCAAGGTGTTCTTTTGCGAAGCCAAGGAGATCCCGTTTTGTATTTGGGGAATCCCCAAGATGTTTCGAGGTCGGACCGACGCAATCAACTCGATGCTCTTTCGGCCCTGAATTACGAGCAACACCAGCGGCTCGGCGATCCGGAGATTCTTTCTCGGATCAAGCAGCACGAGATGGCCTATCGCATGCAGAGTTCTGTTCCGGAGTTGATGGATTTATCGAGTGAATCTGACGAGACATTCAAGCTCTACGGAGAGGAGGCCCGGCAGGCGGGAACCTTTTCGGCGTGTTGTCTGAACGCACGGCGTTTGATTGAGCGAGGGGTGCGTAATGTCCAAATCTTCCATCGAGGCTGGGATGCTCATGGTAATCTTCCTCGTGAACACGAATCGCAGTGTAAGGATATCGACCAAGCTTGTGCGGCCTTGATCATCGACTTGAAACGCAAAGGCATGCTGGAAGACACGCTTGTCGTTTGGGGCGGGGAATTTGGGCGGACGGCTTATTGTCAGGGTGGTTTGAAGAAAGAGAATTATGGGCGCGATCACCATCCGCGTTGTTTCACGACCTGGATGGCAGGTGGTGGGGTGAAGCCGGGGATTACCTACGGCAAGACCGACGACTTTGGTTACAACATCGCCGATGCCGACGGGAATGTTCTCAAGCCACAACCGGATAAGGAAAAGCACACGCCGGGCACGATGCATATTCACGATTTGAACGCGACGATTCTACATCTCTTGGGGATTGATCATAAGAAGCTGACCTATCGCTACCAGGGGCGTGATTTCCGCCTCACGGATATTCACGGGCATGTGATCAAAGAACTGCTTGCCTAGGATTTTCAGCCTTGTCTGGCTCTCACGAAATCGTGAAGGTTGGTCTAGCTGTTGATTTCGCCCCTCGCGTTTGGAGTCACTCCCTGCCAGACGACGTAGACTGAATCATTCAGCCCTGAGACGTGGTCGACATCACCGTCACTCTCGGCTACTTGTGCTCGTCGTCGGTTTTGTCCTCTTTGCAGGAAAGGAGATAGGCGACCATGTCGCGCATTTCCTGTTTGTTGAGAATACCGGCCATGGGTGGCATCGCGGAGACGGGGGTAGTCTGGTTGGCGATCTTCTCGGGAGCGATGATGGTGATTTTCTGCTCGATCTTCACGCGGGAGTTGCCTTTGTCATCCTTGGTGAGAATGGTGCCGGTGATGGCGGTGCCGTCCTTCAAGGTGATGGTGCCCAAGCCGAACCCTTCGGCCACTTCGGCGCCGGGGTTGACGAGGGAGCGGAGGAGGTATCTGGCGTCCTTGGACTTGCCGATGGCTCCGAGTTCAGGGCCGACGTCGGCCCCGACGCCGTGCATGGTGTGACAGCGTTGGCATTGCGCGATACCGTGGCCGTAGAAGGCGGCCTTTCCTTTGGCGACGTCGCCACCGGTTTCACAAAGAACGTTCCATTCGGCGAAAGGATCATCCTTGGGAAGTTTGGCGCGGAAGTCGGCCAGGGCTTTCCTGACTTGCGGTGACTTGGAGGCTTCGGCTGCCATCACGACATCGAGGGCGAGTCCGGCCTCGAGTTTTTGAGCAGTGAGTTTTTTCAACTCGGCGGCGATAAGCTTTCCGGCTTCGGGTTTGTTGATTGTGCCGAGAGTTTTGATAGTGAGTTGCTTTTCGGCGAGGGTGGTTTGTTGGTCCTTCAGCGTGTCGGCGAGAAGTTTGAGGGACTGCGCTCCGGGGTTGAGGAAGACCAGTAGCGAGCGGGCGCGGCTGCGGATCTTATCGCTCTTGTCGGAGACGAGGGCATTCAATTCATCTTTCCACTTGGGGTTTTTTTTCTCAAGTGGAGCGAGGATATTGAGAGCTTCGAGTCGAGCGTCTTCGGGAGCGTCTTTGGCATTGAGGTAGGCTTTGAGCTGCGCTGAACTGATCGCGAGTTTGTCCTGGCTGACGAGCTTGAGGGCGCGGGCAAGGAGTTCGGTCGCTTCCTTGTCAGTAGGCGCGGACTTGAAGTAAGGTTGCAGTTGCTCGATGAGAGTGGCGGGCAGTTTGGTGCGACCCTTGGGCAGGGTGCGGGCGAAGCCGGTGACGGGATCTCCAACCGGTGGGTTGTTCCAGTCGAGCAGGGTGGTGATGGCGTCGCGGCGAATACGCTTGTCGATTGAGGAATCATTGACGATGTCGACGATGACCTTGAGGTCTTGCGGGCGGGCGAGGGTCCAGGCGGCGTGGAGGGCCCGGCGTGCGCTGAGCGGATGGTGCTTCACTTTTGGAGTGACGCGCTTGGCAATCGCGTGGGCACGTTCTGAGAGAGCGGCGTAGGCTCCGACGATGTTTTCATCGTAGGCTCCGCGGATCGCTTCCTGGCGAACGGCTTCATCGGTGTCGTCGAAGAAGGCGGAGATTTCGGGTGCTTGTTGGCGTCTGAGGGCCACGACGGCGGCGCGTCGGACCGCAATCGATTTGTGAGATTTGAGCGCATCGAGCTCGGAAGCTTTGGCCGCTTTGGCCAGGACCATAATGCCGCTGTGGCGAACGACGACGTCTTTGTCGGCATTGCGTTCGAGGAAGGTGATGGCGGGTTGGACGGCCTTGCTTTCTTTGGCATTGGCGAGCGCAATGGCAGCGAGTCCGCCGACGCGGGTGGATGAGTCGTCAATGGCGGCGATGAGCTCGCCACGGTAGGCGTGGCTATGATCTGCGTGGTTGCCGAGGACGCGCGCGGTGTTCGCGCGGATTTCCATTTCCTTGTCCAGAAGAAGTCCTTTGAGGTTGGACAGAAGTTTGGGGTCCTTTTGTGCAAGTTGGCCGATCCCCCAGAGTCCGTGGATGCGGCGGAGGAGTGGGTTTTCAGTTGCGAGGGCTTTTTGGAAGATGGCGAGAGATTCCTTGCCACGCTCGGCGAGGGCGTATTGAGCCCGGCAGCGGACCCGCTGGTCGGCGTGGTCGAGAAGGGTCTCGAGCTTTTTGGAGTCAATGTTTGGGAAGCCCTTCGCGAAGAGTTCAGCGACCTCCTTCACGGCGCCAGCGTTGTCCTTTCGGTCGCCCGTCATGGCGTAGATGTTTCCTTTGTTCGGTCTGCTCCATCCTCCGCCGTAGTCGGAGATGTAAAGCTTACCATCGTAGCTCCAATCGATGTCGGTGAGAGCGATGCCCTTCAGGAAGACTTCCTGGGTTTTGAGTTTGAATTCCGCACCATTTGGTTCGAGGGAAAAGTTTTCGATGACGCAGCGGTCGGCATTGGCGACGTAGCCGACGACGAAGAAGTTTTTGTCGAACTTGCTCGGCATGGTGGTTACGCCCGGATTGTAGGCCAGGCCGCAGGGACCATTAACGGAGTATGCGATGGGTGGATTGACGAAGGCGGGCTGGCGGTCGTGACGGGTTTCCCAAATGCCTTCGTTCATCCAGGCGTCGATTTGATCTTCTTTGCGAGGTGGCTTTGAGCCGAGGTGATCCCAGGCGACGCCGCCGAAGGAGGCGAGCGTTTGGTGCCCCATGCGCCACCCGGTGTCGCCGTGTTCGACGAGGTAGAGGATGCGTTCGCGGTCGCCTTGGTCGTAGTCGTTGTCGACGGTGAAGAGGTTACCGAAATCATCGAAGACGATCTCCTTCGGATTGCGGAGGTTGATGTAGAATTCTTCGAATTCCGTGCCGTCGGGATTGCTCCGAAAGACCCCGCCGCTGTCGGGTCGGGAGAAGGTTTTGCCATCTTGATAGACGTGGTAACCGCGGTCGCCGATGGACCAGTAGAGTTTGCCGTCGGGGCCGAAAGCGAAGCCGTTCAAGTCGTGTCCGGAGAAGCTCACGCGCACGCCGAAGCCGTCGACGAGGGTTTTCACTTCTTCGGCTTTTCCGTCGCCATCGATGTCCTTGAGGCTGTAGACGCCGGGGATCATGGCGAAATAAACGGTGCCGTCTTTTTCAATGAGGCCGCCGGAGGGGCCTGCGAGGGGTTCGTTAAAGTCACCACGGAAAACGGTGGTCTTGTCGGCCTTGCCGTTTCCGGTGGTGTCTTCGAGGACTTTGATGACTTCGGATTGGTCGTCGAATTGATCCCACTTGAGAAAATCGGGCTCTTTGCCGGACCACTTCTTGTGGTAAGCCTCGCGGTCTTTGAGAGTCATGGTGGAGATGTCGCCATTGACGCGGTCGCGGAGATAGCGGTTGTTTTTTCCGCCGTGGCGAATGTCTTGCACCTGGACGCGCCAGCGGTGGGTCTCGGCAGCATAAACGCGGTTTTTTCCGTCGATGCAAATCGCGGTGACGTTGTTGACCTGATCCGCCGTGGCGAACTGGGTAATTTTTGTTCCCTCGGGAATATGAATTTTGGGGAATTCAGGCGAGGGCTTGATTTGGGCCTGCAGAGGAAGGAGGAGTGTGAGAGCGGCGGCGCTTGTGAGAATCGGGACGTTCATGAGTGCAGGGAGGTCATACG
>JAKMEV010000568.1:0-10769 GCA_022425785.1 Akkermansiaceae bacterium
ATGAGGAAGTAACCGGAGAAGCCGAGTTGACGGATCGTGCTGAGTTCGTGGCTGACTTGTTGGCGGTGTTGCGGGCTGACTTTTTTGAAGCGGGTTTTGAGACCGGAGACGACGCGAGCTCTGAGGGTTTCGTGTTGGGCTTCGTCGCTGAGGAGTTCGTTGGTTTCAGGATCACGGAAACGGGGAAAGCGGTAACCGAGGTTTTCGAGTGAAAAGGCGCAGCGCTCGCTCAACTCGTAGGCGTGTCGTGCTGCTTCAGGATAAGCGGAGAAGAGTTGCTGGAGTTCCACGGGGGATTTCAGAAAACGTTCTCCATTCATCTCGAGGCGGCGTCCGGCGTCATCGAGCGTGGTTTTTTCACGGAGACAGGTGAAGGCGTCCGTGAGGAGACGATTTTGGGCTTTGGCATAAAGAGGCGCGTTGCTTGCAAGCAGGGGGAGCTTGAGATGTTCGCCGAGATCACGCATGAGTTGGTTTCGGCGTTCCTCGCCCCGTCGGTGATGACGGAAGAGGGCGAGTGAGACGTTATGGGGGCCGAAGAGTTCTTTAAGCGCGATGGCAGAGGCTAGGAGTTTTTGTCGGGTCAGTTTGGCAAAAGACTCGGGCGTGAGAACGGCATGAAGGCCCGAAAGCGAATGCTCTTCCCAGTGTTGGGAGTCGGGTGCGCAATGACAACGGGTGAGCAGTTGCGAGAGGTTTTGGTAGCCTTGTCGGGATTGGCAGAGAACAGGGAGTTGGGAGATCGTTAAGGATTTCCCAGAGAACGGGAGGGTTTCCAAGGTCGCGCCGACGATGGCGCGGATGCCATGTTTTTGTGCGGTGTGGTGGGCGCGGGCGGAGCCGTAAAAGCCCATGTGATCGACTAGGCCGATGGTTTTGTGTCCAAGTTCGGCGGCGCGAGTAAAGAGATCTTCAGGAAGGCTGGAACTGCGGAGAAAGGAGAAAGAGGATTTTGCGAGGAGCTCCATGGCTCAGCAATTCTAAGTAATTATTGTTCATTTGAACAATAATTTTAATTATGAGTTTGAGAGGATGAAGTCGCCTTTCGCGTCGGATCTCCGATGGCGCGTTTAACGAGGAGGCGTCCGGCGATTCTGATGAGTTATGACAAGCATTTTCAAGTAGTGAAT
This sequence comes from Akkermansiaceae bacterium, assembly GCA_022425785.1. Taxonomy (GTDB): domain Bacteria; phylum Verrucomicrobiota; class Verrucomicrobiia; order Verrucomicrobiales; family Akkermansiaceae; genus SW10. Next base: position 1,131 of record JAKMEV010000568.1, read on the forward strand.
GGATTGAGAACAGTGAATTTCGAATAGGAGTTTTGAAACTCTATCCATAGATTCCGGTGAGGGCCCAGGTTTCGGGGGGGGTGAAGGAGAGTTGGAGGAGCGTTTCTCTATCGAGTTCGATGTCCCATTCGACTTGTTGCCAGGTGTGTTGCCACCATGATCCGGATAAGGGGAAGGGGCCGCGGAGGGTGGTGACGGTGCCTTGGTGCGGGCCCGTGAGGATGGCGAGGGGGCGCGGGAATTTTTCTTCCTTTTGGGTGGCTAGATGAACGGTAAGTGGCGGACGGAATCGGGACATGGGGAGGCGGGATTTCGACCAGTGTTCGATGCCGGTGGGCTTGGTGAAGTCGGAAGTGAGCGGGTGGAGCTCGAGGATGTCGGGTCGATGGGTGTTGGCGACCTGGGGAATGCCGAGTCGGTGGGCTCCGACGATACCTGAAAGGCGACGCAAGGTGTCGTCGAACTGATGCGGATCTTTGATGCCGCGATGGAAGAGTTGATGTTGGGCGTGTCGTGGGAGCGTGGGGATGAGTTCGAGATGAAATTCATTGATGGGCGCGCGGGCCGAGAAGTTCTCGAGATGTGTGTGGAGGGAGCTGAGAAGGATGTCGGGCGAGAGGGTGGGTTCGGACATCTCCATGGTGCGGGTGTGGCCGGCGCCATTTTCGAAGGAAAGGTGGAAGGCCATCTCGGCGGCGGCTCGTTGGTGGTGGGCGAGACGATTGCAGAGGGTCTGGAGGAGGCGTCGGGCGATGAAGAGAATGGGTTCGTGATTTTCCACGGGAGGTTCGAAGATGTGGCTGATCTGAAAGACGCATAAAGGCTGGTGGAGTTTGAGGAGGCGGGTGCTTTTTTCGTGGAGGATATCGTGAAGTCGGGCGAGATCGGGGCCGAGGCGTTCGGCGAGTCCTTGGCGTGGCAAGGCGGCGAGATCTTCGAGGGTGTGAAGTCCCCAGAGGTGGAGGACTTCGAGATCTTTGAGAGGGAAGCTGCCGCTTTTGATGAGTTCGTCCAAAGGCAAGGCGAAGGGAGAGAAGTTCTCGGGAAGGTGTCCCGGTCGGGCCGCGGTGTGGCGGGAAAGCGCGGTGAGGTGAGCGAGGTCGGGGGTGGATCCGAGGGCGGCTTGCACGGGGAGAGCGAGGTGCTTCGATGCGTCGAGGCTGGTGCGGAGCCAATCGTTTTCGGATGAATAGAGAATGCTTGAGAGATCGAGGAGGAAGGTTTCCGGTGAGGTGAGTTCGAAGTCAGGGGTAAGGCTTTCGATGAAGGCGAGGAGTTCGCGGCGGGTTGCGATCTCGGCCTCTTCGTCGGGTTCCATCAAAAGAAGGTCCGCGCAGCGAGCGAGGGCGCGGGTGGTGCGGAGGCCGGGGAGAAGTCCGTGTTGCCGGGCGGCTTCGTTGACTTCGAGGAGCGATGACTTTTCGCGTTCGCCTTGCGAGAGAAGAACGGCTGCTTGTTCCGGAGCGATGCCGTCGCGCGCGAGGAGGCAGTTCAGGGAAAAGGCCGGGAAGTGGAAGCAGGAGAACATGGTGGGGTCAGAGCGCGGCGCGTTGCGCGAGGGATTTTTCCTGAAACTGTAATCGAGGCGGGTGGCGTTCGAGGTGATCGAGACTGAAATTCCCGGTGAGGGTGAGTCGTTGTTTGACCGAGGGGAGAAGAGGTTGTGGAGTAAGCGCGAGCAAGGTGGTGCCACTTTCGCGGGCTTGGTTTCGCAGGCGATGCCAGGTGGACATGGGAAGACGTTTGAGTTCGCGCGCCGGAGTGAGATGGAGATCGAGCAAGACGAGCGGGAGATTGCCGTCGCGGAGGAGGAGATCGGAACATTGGATGGCCTGGGAAATCTCGCGGCAACGAATCCAGAAGAGCTGTCGGCATTTGAGGTTGCCGTGAGAGCCGGGGTCGAAGGAATCGCGTCCGTCGATGAGGGCGAGGGGGAGATCGCATTTTTGGGAGAGGAGTTCAGAAATGAACAAAGCCATGCCCTGATTGGGCTGAGAGGAGATGACTTCGTTGATGCTACCGCGCTCGAAGGTGAGGTTGGAGGCTGCCTGGGGTTCTTCGGGAAAAGGGGCAGGACGATGCGCGGCGGGGAATTTTTCGCGAAGTTCCCGGCGAAGTTCATCGATTTCTAAAAGCGCAGACACATGTTCATTAGAACAGTATTTTGTGAGTGGTCAAGCGGGGATGTGAGTTTGGATTTTTCGAGCGCGGATCCCGCGAGTTAACGCGGACCTTTTCTTGGACCCTGGAGGAGTTTATCAGTGGGACTACTTCGCCTTCGCCTCGAACTCGGGGAGTTTCTTTAGGGCCTCGGGTGTGCCGATGGCTTTAAGGCAGCTGACAACTTTGGCTGCTGCAGCCCTTTTGTCCTCGGGGGATTTGGAGTAGAGGCTTTCGACGATGAGGTAGTGGCGGAGGGCTTCGCCGGGTTTTTTGGCGGCCATTTCGATGTCACCGGCGTGGAGGCGGAGGGCGATGTCTAGTTCGCCTTGCGGGCGGAGGTCGAGAGCGTCGGAGGCAGCCTGACGAGCTTCTTCGAATTTTTGGGATTCAACGTAAGCTTGGGATTGGAAGAAATGAGCTTCCGCTTTTCGGTAAGGGGATTCTTCAAGTTTGAGAATCTCCTCAGCGGCTTTGAGAGCGTCGGCAGGTTTCTTGGCAGCGAGCGAGGATTTCGCGAACAGTCGCCAGATTACCGGCTGGATTTTCTCTTTGCTGGTGGAAATGCCTTCCTTGAGAAAGGCCCAACCTTTTTGGTGTTGTTCCGCTTTGGCGAGATTGGCACCGAGCCAGGTGGTGATGGCAGAGGGAAGTGGGGCGTTGCGATCGCTTTGGCGGAGGAGTTCAATTTCCTTTTGTAGTAGTTCCAAGTCGCTGGCCTGAAAGGCGCATCGGATAAGAATGGGGCCGACTTGGGTGGTGAATTTTCCGGGTGCTAATTCCCGGGCCTTAACAAGGTAGGGTAGGCTCTTGGTGTGGTTCTTGAGACGGTATTCGTTCCATCCGAGCCAGAAGTTGGCCGAGGCTTTCGTTTCGTTATCGAGCGTGGGAGTCGCGAGGAGCTTTTCTTGGACGTCAACCAGCTTGGGGTAATCCTTGCGTTCCTGGTAAAGCGCGCTGAGGCGCTGCATGAGATTCAGGCGGAGCTTCTCGTCAGTGGTCTTGGTGAGGATGGTTTCGTAATCCTTAAGCGCGGCATCAGTCTGACCTTGCTTGGAGTAAATTTCGGCGCGATTAAGGAGGAGGGAGGTTTCCTGTTTGGCTCCGGGGTGTCCGCGGAAGAAGGCGGCGATGGCATCGAGGCTTTCTTTCTCCAGGTTCAGAGCGATCGCTGACTTGGCTAGATGATAGCGGGTGCCTAGTAGGTTTGATTTATCAATGAGTCCGAGGCGAAGTTCCTGATAGTGATCGAGGGCGGAACGGTAGTTCTTTTTCTTGTAGTAATGGTTCGCCAGAAGAAGTCGAATCGAGTGGGTCTTGGCATCAAGCTTTTGTTCTTCTCCGTATTGTTGAAGGAAGATTTCCGCTTTACGGGGAAAGTCGGAAGCTTTCGTCAAGTGACTGCGAACAAGTGCGCGGTAGGAGGCCTGATAGCCTGTCATAGTCTTGGGCGAGAGCTTGGAGATTTCGACTTCGAACCTGGAGACTTCTTTGGTGTTGCCAAGTGCTTCGTGTGACTTGGCGGTCATAATGAGGCGTTGGAGAGCTGTTTTTTGATCGAGCTTGAAGTCCCCCTTTTTGAAGACGTCGATGACGGATTGCCATTCCTTGTCCTGATAGTGGAGATTCATCAGGGCAACCTGGCTTTGTCCGTGCCATTCGCGGGAACCGGGGTCGCTCATGGATCTGGTGAACCAAAATTTGGTGGCTTTCGTGTCGCCGAGTTTCTGGGAGAGGAGAGCGGCTTGGAGAATGGCGTCGGTTTTGACCTCCTTGTTGTTCGAGTCAGTTAAGGTGACATAGAGCTCGCAAGCCTGTCGGTGCTGGTTCTTTTGTTGGTAAAGTTGAGCCAAGGTGAGGCGGGCTCGCTCGATGTAGGGGCTGCCTTTGTCTTCGAGCACGGCGTTGAGGGCCGGAATGGTGAGAGCGTCGTTTTTGAGTTTGTGGAAACAGACGAAGCGTTTGTAGAGGGCGTCGTGGCGGATCTTGTCTTTGTCGGTGGTTGTCGCAAGAATACGGAACCATTTTGACGCTGAAAGCCACTGTTGTTTTTCGTAGTCGTCGGTCGCGAGGTAGTGGGAAGCTGCAGAGACGAAAGGTCCACTGGTCCAGCGGGTCGCGGTGGTTTCGAAGCAATTGCGACTGGCCTTATCTTCGTCCAATTCACGATAACAAAGAGCGAGGAAATACCAGCTTTCGATGGCTTTGGTGTTTTTTGGGTGGGAACGAAGAAGTCGATCGAATTTTTTGGCAGCGAGGCGGTAGGCTTCCTTTTTTGCGTCGGGGTTCTCCTCTTCCTTGGCTTCGTTGTAGTAATGTGAAGCAAGGTCGTAGAGATCCTGAACGGGGTTTGACTCAAGCGGCTTCGAGGCGGGCTCTTCTGGTTCCTGGGCCGTGAGCGGAAGAGAAAGGAGAATGAGAAAAATGGAAAGTCTCATGGAGTTGCTGGTAGAAGCGAGGCCCGGGAGGAGATTTATTTAGACGGAGCCGAAGCGCGGTTGGCGAAGCGGATATTCCAGATGCCGGCCTTCTGGATTTCGTCCATTACCTCAAAAAGAATCTGGTTGGTGCCATCGGCATCGCACCGGATGCGGACCGGTTGTTGATCGGCTTGGTCCTGACCGGCGATCTTGGCGTTCTCCATGATACGCTCGAGCATTTCCCGAAGCTGATCCTTGGTGTAAACCTCGTTGTTGATGGTGATGATGCCGTCCTTGGTGAGATTGACCACAATCTCGTTCGAGACCCGGGCTTCCTGGGATCCCTGAGTGGAAGTGGGCACGGAAACACGGGTATCTTTCTCCTGCTCTGTGATTTGGTAGGTCACGAGGAAAAAGATGAGGAGCAGGAACACGATATCGATCATCGGCGCGAGCTGGAAGCTGGCCGGTGGCGGAGTGTTATCGCGGATGCGCATCTTGGGTGAAACTGAAAGGAATGGTTATTCGCTCATGCCGGCCGGGCGGTAGACCTCGTGAGATCCTTGGGAGGCAATGCGTTCTTCGGTGATCTGTCCGCCAATCAGGGCGAGGATGTGCGTGCCGGCTGCTTCGAGTTCAGCAATGTGGTTTTGCACCCGTCCGCGGAAGTAAGAGTAGAAAGTCATTGCGATAATACTGATGACCAGTCCGGCAGCGGTGGTGATGAGGGCTTCCCAGACTCCTTCGGCAAGTTCGAGTTGCTTGGTCCCTTCAATGTTGCCATTGGCGATTTCCATGAATGATTTGATCATTCCGATGACCGTGCCGAGAAGACCGATCATGGGGGCGATGCCACCGATGTCGGCGAGGTAGCTGATTCGCTGACTGAGAATACCGCTTTGGCGGGAGGCCTCGGCCTCGGCGATCTCGCGGATCTCGGGGCGGCTGGCGGTGGGGTTCTTAGTGAGGAAGTCGAGAGTCTTTTGGGTCACTCTGGCAACAGACTCATTGCGACGATGGCAGTAAGCGATGAGGCCGAGATAGTCGCGCTTGCGGATCATGGCCTCGGCGTTATTCATGAACTTATTGGTGACGACCGTGCTGCGGCGCAGGGTAAGGAAATAGAGGAGGACCAGAATCAGGGTGAAAATGGAAAGCGCGACAAGCGCCGTCATGACCCAACCGCCTTTCGAGAGGAGCTCGATGATAGTGAGATCTTTTTTTGCGGTCTCTTCGGCAGCGGAAGCCAACGAAGGAAGGAGCGCGAGGAGAAGCGCCGGAATGAAAGGGTGTTTCATATTTGTTAGGAAAGTCTAACTGTTCTGCGCCGGGGTGCAAGTGCAGGAAAAGCCTCATTTAAATGCTGGGTTGCACCTGACGTCGTGCTGCATTACGAGTCTCCAGTCGTTGATCTTCCAAGGAAATGTCGCAATTGCCAGCCCTCAGAGCCCGCCTGCCACAGGTGACCCAAAAACCAGGGGTCTACCTGATGAAGGATCGATTGGGTTCGATTATCTACGTTGGGAAGGCGCGAAATATCCGAAAACGTCTGCAAACCTACTTTATGCCATCGGGCAAAAAGCGGGCTGATATCAAAACCCGGGCGCTCATTGACTCGATCTGTGACTTCGAAACCCACGAAGTGCGCAATGAAGAGGAGGCCTTTCTTCTCGAGGGAAAGTTGATCAAGCAATACCGGCCCCGCTACAACTTGAGCTTTCGGGACGACAAGCGCTTTCTGATGGTGAAGGTGAACCTGAACGACCCCTGGCCAAAGTTTTCCACGACCCGGCTGAAAAAGGGCGACAAGGCGAAGTATTTCGGTCCTTTCGTGCAAGCCGCAGCGGTGAAGGGGATTGTCGGATGGCTAAATCGCGAGTTGGGTCTGCGGAACTGTCGCCCAAGAAATCCTAGCGAACAGGATTACAAACACTGTAATGCCGATATCATTCGGAATTGCTCGGCGCCTTGTATCGGGAAGATCGAGCGGGACAGCTATCTTGAACGGGTGGAGGAGGCTTGTGGGCTTTTGAGCGGAAAGGGGAAACGCGAAAGACTCAAAGGGCTCAGAGTTGAGATGGAGCAAGCGGCGATGAGGCAGGATTTCGAGCGCGCCGCGAAGTTGCGCGATGTCATCATGAATATTGAACGGGCGCTCAGTCCAGCGAGGCAGTTTTCGCGAGGGCGAGGGGTTCCAACGACGGTGCAGCCCAAGGAGGATCTCGCTGAGTTGGCTGATTGGCTCTCGCTGGAGGGGCCGCCTGAGATCATGGAGTGCTTCGACATCTCGAATATTTCCTCAACACATATCGTGGCCTCGATGGTGCGTTTTAAAAACGGTCTGCCTGATAATCAAAACTACCGTCGATATCGGATCAAGACGGTGGAGGGGCAAAATGACTTTGCCAGCATGGCCGAAGTGGTTCGACGTCGCTATGGCCGGATTCTCATGGAGAATATGAAGGCCAATCCTGACCTTGCTGAAGAGAGTCAGGAGGGACCGGTCGAGGCTCTGCGGAGATTGGCAGGGGAAGGAAAGAGTCCCATCACTTTGCCTAATCTTGTCATTGTGGATGGTGGTAAGGGTCAGCTGAGTTCGGCAATGACCGAGTTACAACGGCTGGGTTTGGGTGGTTTGCCCATTGTAGGATTGGCAAAACAACGCGAGGAGATTTTTCAACCTGGAGAAAGCATTCCCGTGAGCATTCCCCATGATCGAGGAGCCTTGAAGTTGATGCAGCGAATTCGCGACGAAGCGCATCGCTTTGCTAATGGCTACAACGAGCTGCTGCTCCGGAAGCGAGTGAAGGAAAGTCTCCTCGATGATTGTCCGGGAATGTCTCCAGCGAAGAAGCAATCTTTACTCAAGAAATTCGGTTCAGTGGCAAGGATTCGAAAAAGGACGACAGAGGAGATCGCAGCCCTTTCTGGGTTTTCGAAAAAGTCGGCGGAAGAGATTCTTAATTTTCTGCGAAGTAATTGATTTTTATGGCGAGCAATTTACTGAAGGTCAATCTGATGCCGATATGGAGTGAAGTCTTTGACACATACAAAAAGGTCGAGGGAATGGAATAGGTCCTAAAGGCTTTTGGACTTTGGTGCTAGCAGCGCCCGATTTGAGCTTGAAAGCTCAGGGCTTTCACCTCCTGCGAATATGAGTCGGTCTTTCAGTTCGTATAAATTACTCGCCAAGGCAGTATAGGACTTCGCGGCGGGTGCCCTCGGTGCGGAAACCGACCCGCATGTAGAGTTCGTCGTCGATAAAGACAGGTGAAGCATAAGTGTCGTCACCGAGTTGGTTTTGCGCGATTTGTTCAAACTTTTCCGGAGTGGCTTTGAACACCGTGGTCTGTCCATTTTTAATAGGCGCATAGATCAGACCGTTTGCAAAAGTTGGAGATGCCATGACTCCGCCTCGTCCGAGGCGTTGACTCCAATGCTCTTCACCGGTTTTGGCATCCCAGCAGAAGGCGAACCCTTTGTCGGTGACGGTGTAGAGTTCGTTGCCGTGAACCAACATGGATTGCTCGTAGGTGCGCTCTTTATTTTGCCAGAGGAGCTTTCCTGAGCCATCGGCGGCGTAGGCGGCTGTTTGGTTTTTAGGATAGCCTCCGCTGGCGAAGACCGAGTCCTTGTTCCAAACAACCGTGCCGCAGGTGCTTTTGGAAATGTGAGGCGCTTCCCAGAGAAGTTTTCCCGTGAGCGGATCCTGACTGGTGACTTTCAACTGACCGGAACTGAGAAGCTGATCCTTCCCCGCAACATGTCCCACCACAGGGGTTGACCAACTCGCCATGGTGTTTCGGTCGGTGCGCCATTTTTCTTCTCCAGTCTTCGTTTCGATGGCGACGAGATAGCCCTTGGGTTCGTAGTCCGAGGTGATGTAGATGAGTCCTTTATGATAGGCCGGAGTCGAGCCGTATCCGAAGTCTCGGTCGGGAAGGAAATCGCCAATCACTTTATCCCAGGCAATATCACCGTTAGCTTTGACTGCGGTGAGTTGGAGCCTCCCGCGATTGTGGAAGAGGGTGATGATGTGCTCGCCGTCCCAAACGGGAGTCTGCGAAGCATGAGTATTTTCCTTGTGGATGCCTTTTGGGAGTCCGCCCTTATTGATGATGTTTGTCCAAAGGATCTGTCCGCTTTTCCGATCGATAGTGACAAGAGATTGCGTGCCAGCTTTCTCATCTCCGGTGGTGAGATAAATTCGATCACCAACTACGATGGGAGTGGAATGCCCTAATCCTCGGAGGTCGGTCTGCCAGCGGACATTCTTTTCAGTGGACCATTCCGTGACCGGTTTGGCAGCAGTTGCGGCATGGTTGTTGGAGGTGGGGCCACGCCAATGTGGCCAATCAGCAGCAAGTGTAAATCCAGCGAGGAGAAGCGAGAGCGTGAGGGCTTTCATAGTGATTTGGCGGTTTGGTTCTTGGTTCCCAAAAAATCGACATTGATATTTGCGTGGGGAACGATCGACAGGGAATGTGCCGAACTCCCAGATTTCGTCAATCGAATCAGGAGGGATTTTCCCGACCGCCACCTTGGGCGAGGTCCGCAAATAGGACTTGTGAGATTTAGGGCAGGCACAGATGAACTGATTCCGCTGATCCAAGGCTCCGTGGCAAACAGCGATCCGACGAGGAATATGAAAACAGCGATCTTGAGCACGCCGAGGGCTGTCATTCTCATAGGGGAGGACAAGACCGCTTTTCATTGCAGGGGAATTCCGGCAGGGTGGTGGCGTGATTGTTCGATTAGTGAATCTTTTCTGGTTGTGGACCTTGCTGGGAACGGCTTGGGCGTGGATTGTTCCGGGGCATTTCACCTGGTTCCTTGGGAAAATCCCCGGGAGTGATCTTTCCATGGTGGCTGCTGGTTTGGGCCTCATTATGTTGGGGATGGGAATGACGCTCACCTTTGCTGATTTCGGAGAGGTTTTAAAAATGCCGAAAGCAGTTGGCTTGGGTGTATTGGCTCAGTTTTTAATCATGCCCCTCATTGGTTGGGGCGTGGCCAACCTCCTTGCGTTGCCGGACCAGTTCAAACTTGGGATTATCCT
>JAKMEV010000576.1:0-3273 GCA_022425785.1 Akkermansiaceae bacterium
CTTGCTCGCCTTGTGAATGTCGGCAAAAATCTTCGCCGCCGGGCCATACTGCGCAGGGCCAAAACCACGCCCCTGCTTGGGAGCTTTGGCTCCATCTGCCACCAACATCGCCTTCATGAGATCCGGCTCATTCAACAGGGAATTCACAAGCATCGCCTGTTCTTTTCCCTGGCCCGCAAACCCGGCCAGGCCTTCGGGTGTGGCTTCATGCAGCACAGCAAAGGTCACCAACTTGTCTTCGAGAGCGTCGCTCGACAGAAACTGATCCAACTTCGCGGCATCTTCCGTCTTGGGAATTTTGGCCGTCAGCTCGGTCCGCAATTGATCCAGGGTTTTCTGGTAACGGACCTTGGTATTCCCGGCGGCAGACATCGGAGAGGCCGCGAGACAAATGGCAACCGCTCCGACGGTGGCCGTATATAAACGCATAATTTTCATGATAGTGTTTGTTTTTTAAAGATAACGCTTCCCTCATCTCCAAAATGAGGGGGCCTCTTGCAATGGTTCTTTTGATCGGAGCCTGCCTAGATTCAAGCAGGTTCCTCTAATTCTCCCGCTTACGGTAGAGGAAGGCGTCCGACGTCACCAGGGCGGTAATGAGGGCTCTCATGCTTCCACCGCTCTTTCGGTAGGCTTGATGGGCTGCCTGCAAAACCGGCCCATCGTGAAGGGTCTCGTTGCGGCCCATCCAAAAGCGGAAAGCATGACGCACGAAGACCTGTTCGACCCGCTCGCTCTCGGAGAGTTTTTGAATCATCTCCAAAGCATCTTTGACAGGGCCGTCCAACTTTGGATCTCCGGAATTAATAATCACTCCGGTGGTATCGACCGGCTTGTTCTGTTCGGTAAGTCGATAGATCCCCGCGTGATTATACATTTCGAAAGGCAAGCCGAGGGGGTCCATTTTCTGGTGGCAGGTCCAACAATAATCCTCACGCGTCACCCGCATTCGTTCCCGCAGGGTTTTGCCCGGCTCGTCGGGAAGCATCGCGTCCACCGTGATCGGAACATCGGGAATCCCTCCGCCAAGAAGTCGTTCGCGAATCCAAATCCCGCGATGAATGGCATGGTTATCCATCGCATCGGAATGCGAAACCAGCCAGGACGGTTGGGTTAGAATTCCCAGCCGCTGTCCTTCGGAAGCCTCGGCCAGAAATCGCTCGGGCTTCATACTGCCGTTGCCAAAGGATCTCCGGCTGACCCGCGCGTAGACGCTGGGCCCATTTAAATCAGCTTGCGCCACGGCCAAATTACCACCACGCCCCTTCCCCTTCTTCGCAGACTTCAGCCTTTTTTGGGCAGAGGCGAGCTCCTTTTTCTTCTGGGCAACTTCCTTGCTCAAGGCCTTGTCCTTGGGGTTGGCTTTCAGCTCTTTCTCCAGCTTGGCAAGCAATGGCTTCACCGCCGCAACCTCCTGCTCCACCTTCTTGAGCGCTTTCTCAGCGGCCAGTTTCTGTTCCTGACGAACTACCGCAATTTCATCCTTGCTGCGCTTTTTGCCATAGTAAGTCCGGTCCGTTCTCGTCGCCACGACCTTCCGGGTGGTCAACATGCGCTTGAGAACATCCTTATCTTGTTCAAGAACCATCTCAATCAAGCGATCCGTACTGGCAGCCCCGTCGAACATCGCTCGATAGTGGCTATTGCCTCCTGGTGCGCCGGTCTCACCCAGAGCCTTGCTGTCCTTGCAGATATACCCTCCCAGATCGTGATCAAAAAAGTCGCGGAAGAATCTTAGCACCCGTGGTTTCCGAAGGGAATCATCAGCGAGCATCCGGGTAATTTCCCGCTGCGCATCTCCTCTGGTGCGCATGCGCCCATCGGCAATGGCCTTGCGCAATTTTTCATCAGGCTTGATGTAACTCAGCGCGTGATTAACCGCCAATCCGAGTTCCCAATCCTGCAACATGACCCGTCCGTGGGCATCGGCTTTCCCTTCATCCACCAACTCAGGACGGAACAGCGCGTCACGATGCAGGAAAATTGCGGACAAACCCATGAAGACGCCGCCTTCCTTGCCGACCTTCGCGATGGAATCCTTTACGATCTGAAGATAGTCGCTGGACTCCGAGGAAGTGGGCGGCCGGAACGTCAGAGCCTCAAAAAGATAATTCACAGCCGACTGTAAAAGCTCATCGTTCACTTCCGGGCTCTTCATCAAGTCAAATACCGGTGTCAGCGGACGCGTGATTTTGGTTTTGTATACCAAGGCCGTCGGCAGCCCCCGAATGTCGCCTTCCATCTTATAAGAATTCGGGTCGTCGGTGATCTGCTCGGGATTGGCGATACTCAACGGGCCGAATGCCATGTAGCGAAGAATGTCTTCCGCCTTACCCAAAATCTGGGTCGCTTCGGCACTGTTGACGGTATGAAAGTCCGCGTAGTTTTCAAAACCATGCTTGCGGGACGATGACAACACCACCGGCACGCTTTTGACTGAAGTCGCGTAAGCCACCGTGCCTCCCTGATGCTTGATGATGCGATCCGTTCCAAAGTAGAGCTTGAGTTCACCTCCGTGATTGGTGGGCACCACGTCACCTTTCGTCCGAACACCCGGCTTCTTCGGGTTATACTCGGGTTCGGTGTTGATCAACTCGTTCAAGCGTGTGATGTGCTCCTGCGGAGTCACCCGCCAGATCCGGGCTGGCGAAGACGCGGGCACCAAGCGGATCTCCTTGGGCAATTTCCCAAAGAGCAAATCGTGGTCAACAAAGTTTCCCTTCTTGGGATCGAGGTGGGCCTGAAATCCGCCCTTCCCCTTCATCGCACGCTGCAATTCTTTAACAATCCAATCGGTAAACTGAAGTCGCTCGGCGACCTCCGGTTGTTCCTTCTTCTTGGGCGGCATCTCCTTGAGTGCCACTTGAGCCCAGATCGATTTCCAAAGCGCTGCGTTGATCTCATTGACCGGACCGATGTCCTCAAGCGAGAGATCGCCCTTCTTCGTGGCACTATCGTGACAATCGAGACAATGGTATTCGAGAAAATCCAAGCCGAACTTTTCATAGTTCACCGCACCCGGCTTGCCGGGAGTGTAAACCGTTTCCGCCTGAACCTTGGCTCCGCACAATGCCAGAGCCGTAATCGCCAGAGTCAGTCTCATGATCATGCCAGAACTTCGCGAAGCGGGCCGCTGCCGGAATCAAACTTGGCCGCCATCTTCTCGGTCATGTTGAAACGATCCACTTCAACTCCAGACGCTCTCAGAATGGAAGTATACAGGGCATTGATCGGGCGGCGCCCTTCGACCTGGGTAAAGCAACCGGTCTTGAA
>JAKMEV010000580.1:0-2308 GCA_022425785.1 Akkermansiaceae bacterium
GTCTAGGAAGACGACGTTAAAGATCTCGGTGAGATGAGCGGCGTGTTCTTCGGTTTCGGTGAGGCTGTTGATGAGTTTGTTTCGATCAGGATTTGCCAGGAAGGCCTGGAGTTCGTCAGGTTTTGGAATTCGTCCGAGGAGGTCGAGGTAGATACGACGGGCGAAGGTGGGGTCGTCGGTGGTCTTCGCGGGAGTGACGTTTTCCTGCTGCCACTTTCGGGCGACGAGCTGGTCGACGACCTGGGAGGTAGGGAGTTTCGAGCCGGGAAGGACGAGCTCCTTGGGAGGGGTGAGCTTTGCCGTGGAGATCCAGTCGCGAAGGGCGTTGATTTCCTCGGGGGTGAGCTGCTTTTTGGGCGGCATGTGAGGATCGGAGCCGACTTGGAGCGACTGGAAGAGTGGGCTCTTGTCTGGGGCTCCTGGAATCAGGGCGGTGTCGGTGTCTCCTCCCTCGATGGCGGATTCGAGGGTGCGGAGATCGAGGCCGCCTTTTTGCTTCACGCCGCCGTGGCACTTGGTGCAGTTGTCAATGATGACCGGGTGAACTTGAGAACACAATGGGCCGGACACGCCGAGCGTGAAGAAAAGAATCCGGCTGATAGTATTCATGTGACTTTGTTAATACGTCAAGGATGACGCGATTTTTCGGTAAGCAAAGCTACTCTTTCTTTACTGCTAGGAATTTGCTTTTAGAGGAAAGGCCGTGAAGAGCGAATTTGGGCGGAATACATGGGGGAGAAAGGGGGGTGACTGACGAGCCCTGGGCGTCGGGGGAGACATTTTATCGGGTCATTGAATTCTCCGGCGCGGTGGCTGAGATTGCCCTTCCGGTTCTGACTGCTGAGGGCTTGAACGCCGGGGTGGTTGCCAGGAGCAAGGTGGGGGATGTTGAAATTTCCGATGGGATGGTGTCGGTTTCGGGAGTGAAAGCCGGTGGTCGGGTTGTGATTCGGGTCGGTGCTTCTGAATCGAAGTCCGATGATGTGATCGCGCTGAAGCATTTGGTGTCGGAGCGAATATACGAGAAGCGCTGGAGTGAGGTGTTGAGGGTCCCGGGGAAGAAGGGCGAAACTCCAAGCGGATCCGCATATGCGGTGGACACCTTCACGGTGCCCTTCGATAATCCGTGGAAGGTCGTGATGCAGTTGACTGGGATTGGGTTTCTTGAAACCGGTGAGGCTTTGGTGTCCAACTTGGTCGGAGATGTCTGGAAGGTCTCAGGATTGAATGGGGACCTGGGGAAGGTTATCTGGTCACGCTATGCCACGGGATTCAATCAGCCGATTGGAATTCATGTTGATAAGGATGGCATCTTTGTTTTGGATCGTGGGCAAATCTATCGCCTTCAGGACGAGAATGGTGATGGCGAGGTAGATTACTATGAGAACTATGCTCATGATTTTGGAGGCTATGATCGTAGCCACACGCATACTTTTGGGCTTCATCGTACTTCGGATGGCGCGTTTCATTTTACGCAGCGTGAGAGCATTCTTCGGACGGGGCCGGATCGTAAGACGACCCTGCAAGCCGGAGGGGTTAGGAACTGCATGGGGATCGGAGGGTCGAAGGACTATTTTTGGGTTGCTCCGCAAGAGGGGACCTGGACTCCGGCCTCGGCAATCATCGAGGTGAATAAGGGTGAGTTTTACGGGCTTCCTTCTTCTTCGGTTCGCGGTGGTGCGATTGCTCCGCCTCTTTGTTACATTCCTCGCGGTGTTGATAATTCGACGGGTGGAATGGTTGAGGTCACCAGTGAAAAATGGGGGCCTTTTCAGGGGAATCACGTTGGAATTAGTTATGGTTCAAGCACCCACTATCTTATTATGCGCGACGATACTTCGACTCGGCCACAGGGCGCGGTCGTTCCATTGGAAGGTGAGTTTCTTTCTGGCTCGATGCGCGGGGCTTTTCATCCGAAAGACGGGCAACTCTACCTGGTTGGTTTAGATGGGTGGGGTGATTATGCAATTAATGACGGCTGCTTTCACCGGGTTCGTTTCACAGGGAAAATTGTTTATAAGCCGAAAGGATTCCGGGTGCATCAAAACGGAATTCGTATCGATTTTACAACAAAGCTGGATCGAACTGTGACCGAGGATGTTTCCAACTTTTTTGGGCAGACGTGGAACTACGAATATGCAAAGCGTTACGGTTCACCAGAATTTTCGATTAAGACACCGGGATCGTTGGGTCACGACCGGGTTGCGATTCGCTCGGTGACCAGGTTGGGAGAGGGTGATTCGATCTTCGTGGAAATCCCTGACCTGGATCCCGCCATGCAGTTGCATTTGCGAATGCACCTTAAGGG
>JAKMEV010000583.1:0-18317 GCA_022425785.1 Akkermansiaceae bacterium
ATTCCTACCGATGTTTCGAAATGTTTCAAATTTTAAAAGATTCAACAAATTGTTTTTCCTAAACAAACTGGGGTTTGGACCCCCGAATTACATCCTGGGACCTCAAACATCGGATTCCTCGTGAACAACTACCCCTATAGTGTGAATGAAGTGGGGCGATTTGCGCACAGCGTGAATTCGATTCGGAGTTTCTTTTAGGTCGATAGCTGATTACGTCTTTTTTACGATCAGAGAGAAAATAGTTGGCAGGGTGGGCCTGTTGGAGGGTACATGGAGTTGTCTATGAAACCAATTCGCTCCTTCTTCGCCATGCTTGCGACAAGTGTGACCGCTTTTGCCGCCCCAAAAGAAACTCTCCTCTTCGAGGATCTGTTTGAGCGAAACGAGTCGGATGATTCGAAGGAGGAAATTGGGAAGGGATGGAAATCCAATAGCGCAAAGCGGGCGAAAGGGAACAAGCAGGTCGATCTGAAGGACGGCGCGATGCACATTACTTTTCATCCGGAAGCGGATCATGCCGTGTCGGTAGTGCACCCGGCGGAGTTTCAGGATGGCAAGGTGACGGTGAAGTTCATGCTGCCGACCGAGGCGGATAGTCTGGGGCTCAATTTTGCTGACTTGAAGTTCAAGGAAGTGCACGCAGGGCATCTTTGTATGGTGAAGATCGACCCGAAGAGTGTGCAGATTAATGACATGAAGACCGGAATGATGAACAAGGAGATTTACGATGCTCGGAAAGCGAAGAAGAGCACACCGGAGCACAAGGCCTTGTTGAAAAAAAAGACAAAGCGCTTTCCCAATCCGCTGGAGGCCGGAAAGTGGCACTCGCTGAGTGTTTTGATTATGGGAGATACGATGAGCGTGATCATCAACGAAAAAGAGATTGGCTCATTTTCCTCGGAAGGCATTGCGCATCCGACCAAGCGTCTTCTGCGGGTTGCCGTTCCCAAGAAAGCGATCATCGATGACTTGAAAATCTACGCTCTGGCCAAGTCCTGAGAATTCGGAGGGTGAAATTTCCGATTTTTGGAAAAAATTGCGTTAGGATAGGGCTTGGCGGTAGTATTAGGGTGATGGAACGATCTTATCGCAGCCTTCTGTTGGCGTGTTGCTTGGTTTCTCCCGCGATTGGAGAAAAGGTCGACTTCGAGAAGGAGATTAAACCGATCTTCGAGGAGCGCTGCATCAAGTGTCACGGACCGGATAAGCAGAAGTCGGAGTTGCGCTTGGATCAGCGGGCGGTGATGCTGAAGGGTGGGGATTCCGGGCTGCCTGCGATTGTGCCGGGCGATCCCAAGAAGAGTTTTCTCATCGAGGTTATTTCGGATCAAGATTCCGACATGGCGATGCCTCCGAAAGGAGATCCGCTGAACTCGGTTCAGATGGCTTTGATTTCGAGGTGGATCGAAGAGGGAGCTGAGTGGCCCGGGCAGATGAATGCGATTGCAGAAGAGGAAGGCACGGATCATTGGTCCTTTCAGCCGTTGGTTCGGCCCGAGGTGCCGGAGGGCACGATTAACCCGGTAGATGGATTTCTAAACAAGGCGCTCAAGGAGGCTGAATTGGTCCCGAATAAAGAGGCGTCGCCGAGAGAGTTGATTCGCCGGGTGAGTATTGTGCTTACAGGATTACCGCCCACTGCGGAGGGAGTGAGCGATTTCGAAAAGGCTTCAGCGCAAGATTCCCGGCGGGCGTATGAGGCACTGGTGGATCGTTTGCTGGCATCGCCTCATTTCGGCGAGCGCTGGGCACAGCATTGGCTGGATGTGATACGTTGGGCCGAGACCAATGGATCGGAGTCCAATCTCTATCGCAAGGGTGCGTGGACATATCGGGATTATGTCGTGCGGGCCTTTAACAATGATGTTCCTTATGATCGATTTATCACGGAACAGTTGGCTGGAGATCAGCTGGGGGTTGGGGAAGCGACCGGCTTTTTGGTAGCGGGGCCCCATGTGCCGGCGGCGACGGTGGGTCGCGAGCCCACCGCGATTCGTCAGGCTCGGGCGGACCGAATGGATGAAGTCATGCAGACGGTGGGTGCGTCGATGTTGGGAGTGACGGTGAGTTGTGCGCGGTGCCACAACCACAAGTTTGATCCGATTTCGATTCAGGATTATTATTCGCTCACGGCGGTCTTTCAGGGGGTGGAATTTGGCGGGCGCTATCCGGAACTGTCCGAAGAACATCCGCGGAAAAAGCGGGCTGGGGACTTGTATCCGCAATTGAATGCCGAGCGGAAAACCTTGCGAAAGGAACTCGGCTTTTGGGAAGAGAATTGGGGTGGCTACAGCGATATGGTTTTCCCGAAGACCAAGACGACGGCCCTTCGGGTTGAGTTTTTCTGGCCCAAAGTCTTCATCGATGAACTGGAGGTATTCGGCCCCAAGGATCATCGTGACAATCTTGCGCTGGCTTCGAAGGGAACGAAGTTGGTCGAAGATCCGGAGATGGTGACGAAGGGAAGCACGGTGCGGAAAGCCAATGACGGAGAATATGGCACGATGATCTGGAAAGGCTTTGCGCCGAAGGGGAGCAAGAAAAAGCCCTGGGTGGAGATTAGCTTCAAAGAAGCTCAGGAAGTGAATCGCTTCCGCTTTAGTTCGAACCGGGAGTATTATTTTGAAACGGATTATCTGATAAGCGGCCCCAAAGGAAAGTTTCCCACCTTCCGGATTTTGGCGAAGCAGGAGGATGGAAGCTGGAAAGAATTGGCAAGTTCATTGAAGGCGAAAGACATGCTCAAGAAGGATGGAGTGGCGAAGACGGCTTCGCAAAAATTACATCAGCATATTAAGTCGCTGGCGGAAGAGGGACCGCGGCATGCCTTCATTGGCCGGTTTAAAAAGCCCGGAGTGACAAAGGTGTTGCACCGGGGGAGTCCTGAGAGCGCTCGCGACGAAGTGCCGCCGGCGGGATTCAAGATTCTCAATGGTGATTTGGGCTTAAATTCTGATACGCCCGACCCGATGCGCCGGATGGCATTTGCGAAGTGGTTGGTTGATCCGAATAATCCACTGACTTCCCGGGTGATGGTGAACCGCATTTGGCACCATTTGTTTGGTTCTGGCATCGTCGTGACTGGAAGTGATTTCGGTCTGGCGGGTGCGCCGCCGAGTAATCCGGAATTACTCGATTGGTTGGCTTCGGAATTTGTGGAAGAGAAGTGGTCGATGAAATCGATGATCCGTTTGCTTGTGATGTCGGATGCCTTCAAGCGGTCGAGTCTTCCCGGGAGTCGGGGTATGGAAAAAGATGCGGGATCGACATTGCTCTGGCGTTATCCGCCGAGACGAGTGGAAGCGGAGGTGATTCGCGACGGGATTTTGCAGGCTTCGGGCAAGTTGGATCGGACGATTGGCGGTCGCTCGTATCGAATTCACAATGTGAAGAAGACCTACGCCCAGTGGGAGGTGGAGGACAATCATGGCGCGGAGACCTGGCGGCGTTTGCTTTATCAGGAACGCATGCGCCGCGTGGATGACCGGATTTTTACGGCCTTCGATTTTCCAGATTGCGGACAGGTGCGAGCGAAGCGCCCGGTTTCCACAACACCTCTACAGGCGCTCAATTTGCTCAATAGCGACTTTGTGGTGGAGCAAGCTGGATTCATCGCCGAGCGTGCGACCAAGGAGGCAGGAGGTGATCCGACCAAGGGGGTTCAGCGGGCCTTTTCTCTTGTGCTGGGTCGCGAGCCCGATGAGGAGGAGCTAAAAGCAGGCCTCGAGATCTCTAAATCCAACAGTCTTGCGATTGTCTGTCGCAGCCTGATCAACTCCAATGAATTTGCTTACCTTCCGTAGAATTTTCACTCCATGAACCCAGAACATCTTTCTCCATTTGGTCGCAAGCTTCTCGATAGGCGTGGCTTCATGCGCAACACGGCCTTTTCGCTCGGCGGCCTGGGGTTGGCACAACTTCTTGGTGCGGAGGCGGAGGATGATCCTCTGAATTTCACGGGGAAGTCTCCGATTCGTCCCGACATCGATCCGGACAATCCCTATGTGGGCCGGCCGAGTCACTTCGAGGCCCAGGCGAAGAAGGTCCTTGTGATCTATTGTCCTGGCGCGGTGAGTCATGTCGACACCTTCGACTATAAACCGGATCTTTATAAATTCCACGGGCAAAAGCCTCCGGGGATTCCCGCGGTGACTTTTGAAGGACCGACAGGAAATATTGCGAAGCCGTTTTGGGAGTTCAAGCCGCGTGGAGAGTGCGGGAAAATGATCTCGGATCTCCTTCCCAATCTTGGTTCTCATGCCGATGAGTTTTGTTTTATTCACTCGTTGCACACCCAGACCAGTGCGCATCCGCAAGGCGAGAACTTTATGAACACCGGCTTCACGATGGAGGGCTTTCCTTCCTTCGGGGCTTGGGTGACATATGCCCTGGGTTCGGAAAATCAAGACCTCCCGGCCTTCGTGGCGATCAATGATCCGCGTGGTTTGGCGCGATCCGGAAAGAACAATTTTGGAAATGGTTTCCTTCCAGCCGCTTTTCAGGGAACGGATTTTAATGCCAAGAATCCCCCGGCGAACTTGCGTCGTCCCAAGGGGTATTCCGCCGCTGATGATCGGGCGACCGCGGAATACTTGAAGCGTCTCAATGGCAAGCATCTTGACCGCTATCCCGGCGATGCTGATCTTGCGGCGCGGATTGCTAGCTATGAACTGGCCGGACAGATGCAGGTTTCTGTTCCCGATATGATGGATCTTTCCGGCGAACCGGAATCAATCCACAAGGAATACGGAACGGATACCGGAACCGAAGTTAAGCGTGAGTATGCCAAGAACTGTATTCTCGCCCGCAAGCTCCTCGAAAAAGGCGTGCGCGTGGTGCAGCTCTTCAATGGCTCCGACCCTGCCGGAGGAAATGGCATCACGAATTGGGATTCTCATTCCAAGATTTCCGAAACGCATGCCATGCAGGCCGAGATCATGGACCAGCCGACGGCGGCCTTGATTCACGATATGAAACGTCGTGGCTTGCTTGATGATACCCTGGTTGTTTGGGCGACCGAGTTCGGACGTATGCCTTTCTTACAGGGCAATGGCACCGGGCGTGATCACAACCCTGATGCCTTCACCTGCTTCCTTGCGGGAGCCGGCGTGAAGAAGGGGCATTCCTACGGAACATCGGATCGCTTTGGAGCCAAGGCTGAGAAGGATCCGACCTCGGTCTATGATTTCAACGCGACGATTCTCCATCTTCTCGGCCTCGATCACGAGCGACTTTCATACTACCACAACGGCCTTGAGCGTCGTCTCACCAATGTGCATGGCCATGTTATTAGAGATATTCTTGCGTAGCGCTCTGGTTCTGTCAGGTCTCCTTACCAGAGAAGTATTGTCCTTGTTTGAGCAGGGCATTCAGGGAGATTGGACTCTCTTGGGATCGGTCAGCGATGAGTTTTACATTGGAACTCTCAACCTCAAGAAGTGGAATAATCATAGCGAGGATGGCGATCACCATGGTGAGTGGAAGGGGAGAGTTCCGTCGCAATACAATCGGGAGAACATTTTCTTCACTAATGCGTCCCAGGTAAAGCTGGTTTTTGTGGGTCACTTCGAATTGGTGGGGTCGCCCCTACTCAAAAAATAGAATCTTTTCATGAAAAAACTCACTCTTCTGATCTTCGGCTTTGCGGCTGCTTCGCTTGCTGCCAAGAAGCCCAATATTCTTTTCATTGCCATCGATGACATGCGCCCCGAGATGGGATGTTATGGTTCACCGATCGCGATTACTCCCAATATCGACAAGCTCGCCGCGAAGGGGTTGCTCTTTAATCGGGCCTATTGCCAGCAGGCAATTTGTTCGCCGTCAAGGGCCTCAATCATGACCGGAACCCGTCCTGATACGAATGGCGTGATCGAGAACTATACCTACTTCCGCGATGCCAACCCCGACATCGCAACTTTGCCGCAGCACTTTCGCAAGCATGGCTACGAAACGGTGAACATGGGAAAAATTTACCATGGGAAGTTTAACGACAAAGAGAAGTCCTGGTCGCGGGGGCCGGCGCACAAGTTGGTCAAAACGAAACCTATCCCCGGCGGATATGGGCTGGAGGGAAATCGCAATATCCAGCGTGATAATCGCAAGCGTTTGCTTGAAAAATACGGGCCAGCCAAGATTGGTGGATTGACCGCCAGTGGTCCGGCATATGAGGCCGCAGATGTGCCGGATCATTCCTTTGTCGATGGGCATTCTGCGAGACTTGCAGTGGCGACGATGAAGCAACACTTCGAGAACAAGCCCAACCAACCATTGTTTGTGGGGCTTGGGTTTTCAAAGCCACATCTTCACTTCATCGCGCCCAAGAAATACTGGGATCTTTACGACCGCGAAAAGATTCCTGAGGCCAAGCACCCTAATCCTCCCGAAGGCGGAGCGGCCACCGGGCTTCATGCCAGCTTCGAGCTGCGGGTGCGTCACGGTATTCCCAAGGCCGGCGACATGGGCCCAGAGCTCTCCCGGACTTTGATGCACGCCTACTTGGCTTGTGCGTCATATGTCGATGCGCAGATTGGCTTGGTCCTCGACGAACTCGATAAGTCGGGTGAGCGCGATAATACCATCATCATGCTCTGGGGTGATCACGGTTGGCATCTCGGTGACATGGGTGTGTGGGGTAAGGCGACGAACTATGAAATTGCCACCCGGGTGCCCTTCATTATTCAAGCTCCCGGCAAGGAGAAGGCGGTCGGGAAGAAGAGTGAGGCGCTCGTTGAGTTGCTCGATATTTATCCCACTCTTTGCGACCTCGCCGGAGTGCCTGCGCCCAAGCACCTCGAAGGGAAATCCCTTGTGCCTCTTCTCGATAATCCCAAGGCGAGCGTGAAGGATTTCGCTCTCAGTCAGTATCCCAATCCCGCGCTTCGGGAGTGGGCAGCGAATCCCTTGGCTCCGGCAATGCGCGAGACCTTCTTTGGTCCGCTCATCACGGAAGTAGAGGCCCGCATCATTGAGCAGATGGGTGACAAGTGGGACCGCGATCTATTTGAGAATCACCTCATGGGATACTCCCTCCGCACCGATCGCTACCGCTACATCGAATGGCGCGATTATCGTGATAAGAAATCCAAGCCGATCTTCGTGGAGCTCTACGATCACAAGAGCGATCCGGATGAGACGAAGAATGTCGCGAAGAAAAACGCCAAGGTCGTGGACAGGCTGAGTAAGAAGCTGCAAAGATTGATCAAATAGGCCTTGGTTGCAGGTGTTTTTATCCGAAAATTACGCTGATTAGTGTTGTTATTGAGAGGCTGTCAGGATTTTTGGGATATCGATAGAGCGAGTCCGAGAGCCGGTAAAAGTATGGCGCTCTAACAGATAGTCAGGTGCTGGACGAATTCGGGCTGGAGAGCAAATGCCCTCTGAATATTTCAGCAGGAATTTAGAAGGATGGCGGGAAAAGAGAGAATTCCCGATAGCTTTTTTAAATTGGCATGGCCAGACGGGGGAAATCGTGTTCAAAGTGAGTTTCACGAACTGTCGAATTTATTCCGAAAAGCGACCCCTAGACCAAAATCTTACTTAACGTGATGAAGTTCAAAGCCCCCGCCTTGTTTGCCATATCGATTGGCTCCCAATTTTTCGCATCTCTCCTAGCCCAAAACAGTTTGGTCGATTGGAATCAGAACTGGAATTACATGCATCCTAATACGGGTGTTCTTCCAACAGGATCGGGAACGACGGCTCCTCATCCGGATGACACGACGTCATGGTTTGCGGGAGCGACAGAATTTGACGCCAGTTATAGCGGGCCTTCATTTACAACCGGGGGAGCGGATTTTGATGCAGGATCGGGAGCTGGACCGCTGGGATACGGCGGGATTACCTATTTTGCAGATGGTCTTCCGGCACCGCCCGAATTTACGGCGTTTGGAACCAATATCGGAGCTCCGCCGAGCGGTCAGCGCCGGACGGGGTATTTTCGAACGACCTTCACGGTGCCTGATGATGGGAATTTTTATGTGAATCCGGTGATTCGCTACATTTTTGATGACGGAGGGTTCGTTTATCTGGATGGCGAATTGGTAATGCGGGCGAATATGGTGGCGGCAGCTGTTGATAGTTATGCTCAGGGAGCAGCTGGAACGGCTAATTCCGAGTCGCAGATCCGGAGGGCAGAGCTTTCGCTTCCCGAGGGCTCAACGACGGGGGGGAATGCGGTAGTCACTCCCGCGATCGCAGGGAATGCGACCTTGATAAAATCTATTGGGCGTTTGACTCCGGGGACGCACACGCTTGCAGTATCAGTGCATAACTCGAGTTCCACCAGCTCGGATCTTTTCATGGCGCTTCAGTTGCAGACGGAAGTGGTGGATTGCTTTATTACGGCAGGAGCTTCCAGCTCGACCCGCGATTTTCAAGGGACAGCGAGTGACCCCTCCGACGATACTTTTGGAGTTGATTTGACGGTTGCTTTGGAAGGGGAGGGCGGCGCAGGATGGATCGTGACAGGACCGGTTGGGAGTTCGCTCCTGGGGCAAACCGGTGCTTATGATGTGCCAGTGAATTTCACGGGAATTCCCCTCGCGGAGTTTGCAAGTGGAACGCTTGACCTGGAATTCGCCGATCAGAGTGATGCGAATTGCACTTCGGCGGTTTCGGTGGTTCCGCAGCGAATTATTCTCTCTGATGATTTGGCGGGAACAAACCTGCCCGTGTCGACTTCTGGAATAATCAGTGTTGCCGGATGGACTTTTGACGATGCCGCTCGCACTGCAGTGATGAGCCGGCCTGGCGGAGACGGATCACGTTTTGTGATGTCATCAGCTTTGATCGATCTTACCGGACAGGCGGATGTGCAGTTTTCGGGAACTCTTCAAGTTGATGACGGATCGACCGGAACCGAGGAAACGGATGAGTTTGTCGCTTATCTTATCTTTGACGGTGACACCGAAAATCCGATTAACCTAATTTCCAGACACGATGTTATTACGGTCGACGGGATTCTTTCAGCTGATGAACTGGCGCCGGGTAACGGGACCTTTAACTATATGCTGGACTTCGTTATTCCAGCGAGTGTCAATTCAGCCCAGTTGATTTTTGAGGGAATCAATAATTCGGCTAACGAGACCTTTACAGTAAGGGACCTCAAGCTCTCCCAGGCGGCTCCTGAATTGCAGGCCTATAACGGTCCTGCTATTTTTAATAACCAAGGAACGCCGAATCCGGCTGACGACACATTTTCGGCACCTCTCTTTATTACCAGCGTGAATCTGGGGGCGAGCACCGGGTGGACTTCTGCAGACAATCCGAATGCGGGGTTATACTCCGATGCCAAGCCGGTGACGTTCGGACCCTTCCTTCCTTTCACCGCGCCCTACACCGTGACGGTGACGGATGCCTTTGATCCCTCGAAGACTGCCAGCGTGGTTTTAGATTTGGCTCTCCCCAACATTGTTGTGACTGGGCCGACCAATGTTACCCGCGTGGAAAATGGGCCGGGATTCGATGATGACACCCTTACCTTCGATCTTGAAATTACGGGGGCGAACGGGGGGCCAGGTTGGGATCTGAGTAACGGAGCAATTTCCCCGGCATCCGGAGACTTCGGGGTGGTGACTTTTACCGTTCCTGCTCCCCTGACTCCAGGGTCGATTACCTTTGATGTTGCTGATATCAGCTACTCTCTGGCGAGACAGACTGTGACGGTGCAGGTGCCAAATCGTTATCTCATTGGGCAGAGCGATTTGTCAGGGACCCTGGAAGATGTCGGAACTAACTTGGCAATTAATCCCGCTCCGCAGTGGGTGAATGATGCCGTGGAAAGAACTCTTACTCTCTCCAACGCAGGAACAGCTCTACGGACGGTGACTTCGGAAACGCTCGACCTCTCGACAGTGGGGGAGGTCTTCTTCAGCGCCAGATTCCGGGCGACTGAGACGAGCACCACTTCGAACTTCGAGCCGGGAGATCGTTTCCGTGCCCAGCTAATTTATACCATCGATGGTTCGCTTGTGGCGGCGAACCTCATTTCTTCACTTGATATCGGAAATGGAGGAGCATCAACGACAGGGACTTTGAATGGAGCCAATGGTCCGGCTAACGGATTTCTTAATGGATATCAGGGAGCTGCAGGAACGGATCTGGCAGACGGGGTAAGCGTTTATGCGACGGCAGGGGAGGATTATGCCGCTCATACTAATCGAGATGAATTCAATCCCGAGGGACTGGGCGTCGAAGCCCTGCTGAATAATTTGTTTATCATGTCAGCCGTGATTCCCGCGGAAGTCGACGATGTGACCCTCGTGATCAGTGGAGACGGCGTGAGTGGGGGGGAGCAATTCGAGATGAGTGACGTGACTTTCTCGACCGAGAACATCCTTGGTGATACCGACGAAGACGGGATGTCCAATGATTACGAAATCGCCAACGGCCTCAACCCAATTGATGCTTCCGACCGCGATCTTGATCTTGATGGAGACGGGCGGACAAACCTTGCAGAGTTCCTTGCGGGAACTGTGGCCAATGATTCCAGCTCGCTTCTGGAAGTGACCAGTTACACTTTGACTGACACCCTGGGAAGCTTGATCTGGAGGAGCGTTCCCGGAAAAACCTATCAGCTTGAGTTCTCCACCGATATGAATACGTGGTCCGCCTTGGGTGGAACGGTTTCGGCGGCTGATGCTCCGGCCACGGAAACGGACTCCGGGAACTTTCCGCTCGTCACGATTGGAAACCCGGACAAGGTCTTCTTTAGAGTAAAAGTCGTGAATTAGACCCTCCAATTGGGAGGATCCTTTGGTTGCCTCCTCTATGATTGAAGAGGAGGGTAGGCCTAATTGATGCAGGCGTTCATTTTGGCAATCTTCTCAGGCCTTGCAGAGTCTGCCATGAGGAGACAGGTCAACGGGAGCTTATAGGAATTCATTTTTTGAGTGAGGAAATACGGCATTTTCATAATGCGGGCTGTCACTCAATTCCAGATTTGTGAAATTATTTCGGATGATTGAAATTGTTTTGGATGGTTGAAATTATCCGAATTTGGGCAGGTGGTGAAATCAGATTGACGGAATTTGAACGATGTTCATATTGGCCGGATAAAGACTTCGGAACGGATGGCTCCTGACCGGATGACAAAAAACGAACCATACGATGAAGACACATAAAACATCCCGAAGATTTGCGCTGAGTTTCACTCTTGCCTCGGCAATGGCCATCACGACCACTCCCGGAGCGGTCACGCCCGGCGGAACCTTTGGTGATCAAGCGATCATCATCGAAGCTGGTGGAGGCGAGCCATTGACACGGGCATTGGGAGATGGACTTTTCGGGCCGACTCTGACT
Source organism: Akkermansiaceae bacterium (assembly GCA_022425785.1). Classification (GTDB taxonomy): domain Bacteria; phylum Verrucomicrobiota; class Verrucomicrobiia; order Verrucomicrobiales; family Akkermansiaceae; genus SW10. Next base: position 11,299 of record JAKMEV010000583.1, read on the forward strand.
CACGATTTTGACACAGGTGTTTTGGTGGAGGGTTCCTACGAGTTAAATCCTTCCGGAGGAGATGCCACGCAGATTGCCCTGAGTGCCGGACGTCATTTGGTGATGTATGATGCCCGATTTGATGCGGCGGCGGGCACTACCCGGGCAGAAATTCTGACGAATTTGACTCTGGCAGGTGCTGAATTGGCGATTGGGCGTTCTCAAGGATATATTCGGAGGCAATCCGGTTCTAATGAAACCGTGATGTCAGGTGGAGGGATCATTACCGTTGCGAATGACGATGACATCCTGACTCTTCAAAGTCGACGTTCGGACGATAACAGCGTGACGACAGTAGTTCCGGCGCGGTTTGCGAACGGGACGGCGATTCAATTACTCAAGCTCGATGATAACTGGGATTTCCTGAGTGTGCAGCGCTCTTCAAATCAAGCTGGGACCGTCGGAACGACTGCCGTTGATGTGGCCTACGATCAAATCGCCGTAGGCAGTTCGTTAGGCACGGCTTTCTCTTTTACGGCTGGTGCCAGCGACGTCACACTCAACGAGGCAGGACTTTATCTCGTTTTTGCCAACACTCGCATAGAGAAAGGGGATACGAATAATACTCGGACAAATTACCAGCAACGCTTGACCCTGGATGGTGCTGAGGTCGAAGGCTCAAAAACCACGACTTATCTCCGGGGAGAGGGAAATGGTGAGGATACCCAGAGTGGTGTGACAGCGATCGGGACATTGGTTTCTGCAACTCCCGGTCAAATTCTAAATGTGGAATTGAAGATGGAGTCCGGAGGCTTTGCCTCGACCATTCAGGGAAATGAAACAGCTCTGACGATTGTGAAACTCCCTTTTACCGCGAAGAGTATTTCGCTGGTTCATGGAGCGAGTCAAGAGGTCAACAATGCTGCAACCACTCCGATTATTTTCGACACACTTAATGGTGGGAGTTCTGCATTCAGTCATACTTCTGGAACGAGTCAGGTCACCGTTAACGCTACTGACGACTATCTGTTCTTCGGATCAATTTTCACCGCAAGTGACACCGCCAATGACAACCATATTAGGGTTGTTCCCTGGCAGGGATGGCAGATCGATGGAGCAGGCGGTCAGATTGCACGTGGTCGGGGCGCCGCTTATAATCGGGATAATGGCGGAAACAGAACGAGTGGAAGCTGGGGTGGTCTCTTGGCATCTCTTTCAAGCGGGCAGGTAGTGGAATTGACGTCAGAAGCTCTTGCTGGTGGCAACTTGGGATTGACCAGTTCGGTCTCCCTTCGGGGCCTGAGTATTTCCAGTTTGATTCCCAACAACGATCCCTCTGTGGTTGCCAATTCGACGCTGACACTTTTGCCGGGAGCGACTGGAACAATTGATGATTCATTACTCGATACTTTTGACGGTGACACCGCTGATAGCTCGCTGATCTATACAATCACTTCCGTCCCCAGTGGTGGAACGCTCAGTCATACGGTCAATGGAACTCTCGGATTGAATGACACCTTTACCCAGCTCGAGGTGAATGATGAGACGATTGAGTTTACCGGGGACGCTTCTCCTGCGACGGGAGGTTTTGACTTCACGGTTTCAGATGGCTCGGCTTCGGATAGCGGGAGGTTTGTCGTGGTTGTGAAATACGTTGATTCAGTGGTTACGATTACGAGCGATGGTGACGTTACGGAGGGAGAGCCCGCTGAATGGACTCTCAACGCCACGGTGGCACCTACCGGTTCGAATCTTACGGTAGACATCGACTTTTCAGGTGTCGCCAGCGATGGCAGTGATTTCACCTCGGTTGCTTCAGTGGATATTCCGGTCGGTTCGACCTCTGCTACCTTGAGTGTCGCCACTTTGGCCGACGGGGCCTTTGAGGGAAACGAAACCCTCATTGCCAACATTGGTTCGATGAGTGGAGGACAGGTCTCTCCCATCGCTGGATCTCCTTCCAGTGCGATCGTTCTTATCGGTGATGGGAATAGCAGTCCCACCGGCACGAACTTGGCCCAGGTGGCGGTTGGATCATTTGCAGGGAACATTCCCTTGAATGACATCACGGTATTTGATCCTGATGACTCAACTCGGTCCTTGCTGATCGGACTGGGAACGCCACTGGTCTATTATTCGGGACTGAGCAATATTTCTACGTTCAGCGACGGACGGGCCTCGGACGATAGCAGTTTTGATATCGATGCAACTGGTCCTGCGCTTGCGGTTGCATCAGGCTACTCGATTGAAATGGATTTCACGGTCGAAGCAGCTGATCTCACGGGAACTGTCCTTGTATGGGAGATTGGGGGAAGTAGTAATGGTAGTTCTATTCTTTTGGTGAATGGTATTCCGCACCTCCTGGTGAAGTCGGGTGGTGCACCCGCGGATACTCCGGCTGATGATCTTTCTACTGCGGGAGTCTTCACCGACCTGAGCTGGTTGGGTGACAATACGATTGTTGTTCCTCTCTCGACTATTACTCTGGTTCCAGGAGCTCCGGTTCGTCTAGCGATGATTCTGAGTGATGCCAGTGACTCGGTGACCTACTCCGTCAATGGAGCGGCGTCTGCGACAGCGAACTTGGCGAGTAATGACAGCAGTAACTGGGTTGGTGACCATACCGTCAACGTAGGAATCAATGTGGGAACTGGAACCGGGGGGAATACCAATACACCAGGGTCTCCCTTTACTGATCTTGATATCAAGGTCCTTTCCGGAGGATCCGCCGCAGTATCGAGCTTGAAATTTTGGAATGAGTCTGAAGGTGCGGGTATTTTTGCAAGCATTGGAGCAGCCGATCAAGTCACGGTGAGCTTGAGTATTCAAAATTATACCGGACTCGAAGGTGAGCTCACGGCCGCGAGTGGGAATGGAGAATCATTTGATAATGTCTCAGGAGAATGGACGGTGACCGGAGACCCTTCTATTGTGACTGCAGCGCTCGCTGCAGTTGAATTTGTCCCGGGCTTTATTGCAACTGATCCGACGGTAATTTTGGTATCGGTCGAGGATGGTGACGAGGATGGCGGCGGCCCCACGGCAGGCACGATCATCGTTTCTGAAACCGCTCCCGATCCAATTTATGTGGACGATGATTTTTCGGGCACCACTGCGGGCTCAGCAATCGCGGATGCCGATAGCGGTTCTGCGGTCTCTCCGGCCACAATGAGTTACAATGCGTTCGCAACAATTGGAGAAGCGTTGTCGGCGGTTCAGTCTAACGGGACGGTGATCGTGAATGGTGGGGATTATTCGAACGAAGCAGTCTCGCTCACTGATACAGTTACTCTGCAGCTCACTGGAAGCGGAGGGAGTCCTATAACGATCGCTTCCCTCGCAGCCTCGGAGACTCCCAGTATTGATCTTGGGGCAGAGACGTTGGTGCTAGGAGACGACAATGATGCCATTGTGCAATGCGGCATTTCGGGTAGCGGAAATTTGACGAAAGTTGGAACAGGACAATTTATTCTTCATAATCCCGTGACCTATACGGGAACGACGACCATTAGCGATGGGGCCTTCAGAGTAGGCTTCGTCACTGCACTCGGATTCCAATCCAGCCTGGATGGGAATGGCCCGATTGTGGTCAACAGCCCGGGGATTTTGGAATTCAATACCGATGTTGATAAATCCCAAACTTGCTCGGGTCAGATCAGTGGAGACGGGGAGGTTCGAACCTTGGGAGATGGAACCCTCGTTTTGGCTGGTCCCGGAGGAAATACCTTCACCGGGAGATTCATTTTGGGAGATGGAGCGAGCAGCTTTTTCGATGGAGAGACTGGAGTTAAGCAAGGATTTGTAGTGGTCAACCACAATGACCATCTTGGGGCTGGTGTCGTTCAATCGCGCGGGTCACAGCTTCGGGCTGGCACAGCTGGTATTGTGATTCCCAATGATTTTGAAATCGATGGTGGCGGATTCCGTTGCGGCGGTTCGTTTGGCTTTGAGCTCGCCGGAGACTTTACCAACATCAACAGCAGTGCCCGGGGATACAGTAATGTGGGGCTTGATGGAGTGGATTTAGTGATCAGCGGGAATATTAGCCTGCCAACATCTGCCTCTAGTATGAATTTTGAAGGAAGTGAAGGTAAGGACAACGGAAGTTGGACCGTCACTGGAAATATCACCGGTCTGGCAAATGTGCTTCTCCAAAATAACTTCGATAATGGCGAGGTCACTCTCTCTGGAACAAATACCTATACTGGAACAACAACTATCGGGGGCAATATTAATGGAGGGACTATGTTCTTGAATGGAAGCCACACCGGAGGCGGAAACTATACCGTCAACAATTCCACTCTTGCGGGAACAGGTTCAACTGAATCGAACGTAACAATTCAAAATAACGGTAATCTTTCTCCCGGAGGGACTGGTATCGGAACGATCTCCGTGGGAACACTCGACTTGAATGGAACACTCGCCATCGATGTTAATAATACCACTGGAATCGGAGGAACGGACTGGGATCAAATTGCGGTGACGGGAACGATCGACTTGTCCACCGGGTCTCTTGTGGTAACCCAGTCGACGACTGTCGAGGGATCTCCTTCAGCCATTGTTGTCGTATCCAATGATGAGGCAGATGATGTCACCGGCACCTTTGCTTTCGGCGATCCCTTTACGACAAACTTCCTGGGATCAGGATTGGCCGGATTGGTTGACTATGAGGGCGGAGATGGGAATGATATCTTGCTCACGATCGGTTCTGCCAATGCCATTGGCTCATGGAGATTCCAGTATTTTGGTTCGGCTTCGAATACCGGAGACGGTTCGGACTTCTCGGATGCCGGTGATTTGGATGGTTTGAACAATCTTCTGGAATTCGGTTTTGGTACGGATCCGAATTCCGATGATAATGCAAGTCTGGCCATCGATGGTTCGGTTAATGGAGTTCCAATTGCGGATTTGGACGGCGGCGCCTTCAGAGGGGTGTTCGTCCGGAGGATTGATCATGGAGACTCGGGGAGTGTGCGTTATGTTCCCCAGTTCAGCTCTGATCTCGATAACTGGTATGAGAGTGCGGATCCAGTGGGTGTCCTAGTGTCTCCGGTCGGTGCGAACTCCGGATACGAACTCGTCGCGGTGCCCTTTCCTATTTTCCTGCCGGATACAAGTATCCCGCAATACTTCCGCGTGAATGTTGTGTTCGTTCCGTAGGGGGATTTCTGAATGCTGTCCTCGAAAATATTGGGGATGGCAAGAATCCCGTCATGCATGTCATAATCGTTTAGCTTTGATGAGAATATACCTGCTCATTTGCAGCTGGGCGTGCTTGCATGCCAGTGCATTAGGATTGCCCTTGATCAGTAGTTTTCAGGCTGCGCCTTCCGGGGTCGATCCTGGGGAAGCGGTGACAATCAGTTGGACCGTGGATGAAAGCGTGACGTCTTTGACTTTGGAGCCGGGGATTGGCTCGATACCGGCAAGATCTGGAAGCGGGATCTTGGCTCCCTTGGAAACGACGGTGTATACGTTGACTGCTTCGGATGGGATTGATACCGAGTCAAGATCTGTAACGGTCGAGGTTTCCGTCTTCGGACCGATTCGATTGAACGAAATCCAGGCGAGAAATGCCGGACCGATTCAGGACGAAGACGGTGACGAGTCCGACTGGATCGAGTTGAGAAATTTGGGAGGGCTGGGCGGAAATCTCGCAGGTTGGTATCTTACCGATGACCCGGAAAATTTATCGAAGTGGCAACTCCCGAACGCGCAAGTGAATGGGAACGGATATCTCATGATCTTCGCCAGTGGCAAGGACCGGGTCGGGACGGCGGGGGAATTACACGCCAATTTTGGATTGGCTCGGGAGGGGGAATATCTTGCCTTGGTCGAGCCGGACGGGGTAACGATTCACCATGAGTTTTCTCCCGAGTATCCCGAGCAAAATGTGGGAGTATCGTGGGGGCTATCCGAGAATGGGCCGGGTTATTTTGTGAATCCGACTCCCCTGGCGGCGAATGCCTCGACGGCTGCTGATTCGGTCATTGATGAGGAGGTGTTGGCAGATGTCACACGTGGCTTTTTTACAGCACCGTTCAATGTGGCTCTCTCAACCGAGGCTGTGGGCGCTGAGATATATTATACCATGGATGCCAGTGAGCCATCTCCAGAAAATGGGATTCTCTACACAGCTCCGATTTCAATTTCTACTACTACGACCTTGCGGGCGAGTGCGTTTTTTCCCGGTGCCGTTCCCCTGAAGGTGATGACGCACACTTACCTTTTTCTCGATGACGTGGTGAATCAGCCCCCAAATCCGGCTGGCTATCCTGCGACCTGGCAGCCGTCGGTGACAGCTGACTACGCCATGGCGAGTGGAGGGAGTATTGGGACAACGGCTCAGATCAAGGCGGCTTTGCGGGGTCTCCCGACCTTGTCTCTGGTGATGGAGATCGATGATTGGTTTAACAGTAATACCGATCCGGCGATTGGTGGGATTTATTCCAATTCAGTGATCGCCCGTGGGCCGGCGTGGGAGCGAAGAGTCTCGGCGGAGTTCTTTGATTTTCCTCATGGTGAAGAAATTCAACTCGATGCGGGGATGCGCATTTTTGGTAATGCTAGTCGGACGACATCACGAAAGAAACACAACATGCGGCTGGTCTTTCGGAGTGGCTACGGTGAGTCGACTTTGAAGTTTCCAATCTTTGGAGAGGGAAGCGAGAATGACGAAGTGAACAGCTATTTGCTTCGTGGTCAGAATGGTGACTCGTGGTTCCATCCCAATGCCCCTCAACGGGAAGAGGCGCTGTATATTCGAGACCAGTTGGCGCGGCGTCTTCAGGGTGAAATGGGGCAACCCGCCACAAGGCAAGGTCACATTCATGTCTATCTCAATGGAATATATTGGGGCTTATTCAATACCATCGAGCGAATCGAATCTGATTCCATGGTGCAGGCCTTTGGCGGGGAGAAGGAAGATTGGGATGTCATCAAGTCATCGCCTCGACCAGGGATCGAGGCGGTCGATGGTTCGGTGGATCCGTGGGATCAGGTCCTGGCGATCTCGGAAACCGACATGGCCTTGCCGGAAA
>JAKMEV010000596.1:0-15220 GCA_022425785.1 Akkermansiaceae bacterium
TTCTGGCCTTGGCTAAGGAACCGGCGGCGATTGATGCCAGAAATCTCAAGCATCCGGTCAAACCAGCGCTTTGGAAAATTGAAGGCAAGGACCTGACCAAGCCCTCTTATCTCTTTGGCACGATACATCTCGGCGATCCCCGCGTTACCACTCTTCACCCCAAAGCGGAAAAAGCATTTCAAATGTCCAATCGCTTCTACGCAGAAATCGATATGGACCCTGCCAAGCAAGTAGCAATCGCACCACTCCTCATGCGCACCGATGGCAAGATTCTCAGCGAATCCATTGGGCCTAAATTGACAAAAAGGCTCAATAAAGCACTCAAGGCCATCAATCCCGATCTCGACAGCAAAGCTTTTGAACCCATGAAAACCTGGGTTGTCACAATGGCGCTCCCCACGCTCAAATTAGACCTCTCCGGAGAAAAAGCCCTCGATGCCGTGCTCTACGAGCGGGCGATAAGCGATGAGAAAAAAGTAGGTGGGATCGAAACCGTCGAAAGCCAGCTGAAGATCTTCGACGACCTCACTGAAAAAGAACAAACCAGTCTGCTCTCGGACTCTCTCAAAGCCATGAAAAAGGAACAGGCCGAGGGCAAAGACTCGGTGAAGGAACTTCTCGACCTCTACCTGACAAGCGACGTCAGAAAAATTGGTGAAATGATCAAAGAACATATGGAAAACGACATGGGCAAGAATGAAGAGCTTGGCCGTCGCCTCATGAAAACTCTTCTCGACGATCGGAACATCACCATGACCGATACCATCGCCAAGAAGCTCTCCGAACACCCGGGCAGCTCCCAGTTTTTTGCTGTTGGCGCAGCCCACTACACTGGCAAATCCGCCATCCAAGACCTACTTACCAAAAAGGGCTACACTATCACGCCCGCTTTCAAATAATCATTTCCAAATCCAATACCATGGCCATTGCACCCATCACTCACGTTTCCGGACCAGCCGTCCCTATTCCCGGCGCCGACATCGATACCGATCGTATTATTCCGGCTCGCTTCATGAAGTGCGTCACCTTCGACGGACTTGGCGAATACGCCTTCTATGACGTCCGCTTCGACCCCGTCTCCGGCGAGAAGACTGATCACCCGCTCAATGACGAACGCTTCAAAGATGCCACCATCCTCGTGGCAGGAATCAACTTCGGCTGCGGCTCCTCCCGCGAGCATGCCCCGCAGTCTCTCGCCAAGTATGGCTTCAAGGGAATTGTCGCCGAATCCTTCGCCGAGATCTTCTATGGCAATTCCACCACCCTCGGCCTGCCTTGCGTCACCTCGTCAAAGGCGAACATCGACGCGCTCAAGGAAGCCACCGCTGCCGATCACACCCTCGAAGTGAAGATCGACCTTGAAGCGATGACCGTCACTGCCGGCGACCTCAGCTTCGCCGTGGAAATGCCTGCACCGGCACGACATGCACTCCTCTCCGGGAGGTATGACCCCATCAAGGAGCTCCTCGACAACAAAGAGCAAATCGAGGCCACCGCCGCCTCGCTGGCCTACGTCGACTGAGGCAACTCGTCCCTCTCTCTCAACTCCGCATCCTCACACGGATCGCGGAGTTTTTTCTTTGTCCCTTACCGCCGGCGTCGCATTAGCCCGGCGCATCCCATAAGAATCAAGGCCGCACCGGACGGCTCCGGAATCGCCGCGCCAGCTTTGATATTGTCCAGCCCCAAAGTGGCCACTATCGTGTCGCCCCTCAGGCCAGCATTCCCGCCAATATCAAAGGTGTCCTCTTCCAAAGAAATAATCTGCAATCGATTCACCGCCGACATTGTCGAATCATAAACGGCATTTCCCTGTCCGGCATGAACAAGTCCTGAAGAGGATAGATCGAAGAGCAAAGACTGCCAACCGGTCCCCGGAAGCAAAACCTGTGGCTCAGTCACAAACCAACCGCCCGGGCCATTCAATGCCACCCTCAAGTTAATCGTCTCACCTCCCGGCCCGCTCAAATTATTGGCATCCAGAGATAGCGTGAAAATCGATTGCCCCAGGTAATCACCGGCCCACTGAGCCGTGTTCCAAAGCTGCATTCTCTTACCTGGAGAGACCCCCGAGGACGAATCAGTCAAAAATCCACTCCCGTCTGAACCGCGGGTGAGCTGTCGAGAAGGCTGCGACGGAGATCCATTCCCCTCACGCCAACCCTCCTCAGGATTCGGAGCGCCGTTCGGCGCATTAAAATCATCCAGCTCGGTAATACTCACCGCATAAATCACCTGAGCAGACAACACAGAAGAGACCAGCATTCCTAAAATCTTCATATTAGTGACAGTGTTTCCCCAGACCGGATGATTCTCAAGCTATTTCGACGAACAAAAAAAACGGAGCGGTCACCCACTCCGTCGATAATTCACCATTCACGTAAATCACTTACTTCCCGGATTTAGCCTCTTTTAAAAGCTTCTCGAGATTTTTGATCAATTGCTCTTTTTGCACACTAGCATCATCAACAGCCTTGCCTGTGTTCGCGCCCAGAGTCCCTTTCCCCAAACTGGCCAACTTGGCCTTCAGCTTGGCCAGTTCCGCATCCTTGGCCTCCAAAGCCACTTTTGCCTTCTTCAATGCCTGCACATCAGGATCACCGGACTCTTTGTCCTTCTTCATCTCAAGAGCAATCTTATTCTTCCGCAACTGGGCTTCCAACGTCGCATTGTCTTGTCGCGCCCTCTTCAATTCGGCCTGAATTGCCGCCACTTTCTTGTTCATACCTGATTTTCCCTCTTTCAGGTCGGACGGTGCCTTTCCACCTTCCTCTTTTTCAATACTTTGATTCCCCGCAACCTCCTCATTATCAGAGGATGGCTTGTCTTCTCCACGGGGTCCCAATGCCATCATTCCAATCGCCAGAACCCCTGCAGTTCCCAACAAGGCTTTATCAAAAATCGAGTTCTTCTTCGAAGACGTTTCACTCATGCGCTTTTAACAACGATTTTACGGACAGAAGTCACGCGTATTTTTTTCAAAAAGACATTTCCTTCCATTGAAACTACTTTCCCTGCACGGTCATAATTAGTAGTCAAATTTAATATCTTGACTAGTCAAAATGAGACGCTTAGAATCCCTTCATGCCTCGTCAGTTCCTCTTGCTTCTCGCCTTCTTCGCTGTGAGCTGCACCAAAAAGAACGATTCCGCCTCTGGTCCGGAGGGATACCCTTATCCCATCGCCACCACCGTTGGCATGATTGGCGATGTCACCCGTGAAATCGTGGGCGACAAAGCCGAAGTCACCAACATCATCGGCGAAGGCGTCGACCCCCACGTTTACAAGCCCACCAAAGGCGACATCGACACCCTTCAATCCGCCTCCCTAATTCTCTATAATGGCGTTCACCTCGAAGGGAAAATGGGCGAAGTTCTCGAAAACAGAACCAAAGCCGGAACTCCCGTCACCGCCGTCGCCGAAGGGCTTTCAAATTATCAGTATCTCGAAAACGACCCCCACCTCTGGATGGACGTCTCCGCTTGGTCACTCGTCGCAAAAAATATCCAAACCAGCCTCGCCAACTTCGACCCAAACAACAAAGCTTACTATGAAGAACGACTCACGACCTACCAGGCCACTCTTGTCGAACTCGACGCCTACGCTCAGAAATCCCTCGCCTCCATCCCCGAATCCCAACGCGTTTTAGTCACCGCGCACGATGCCTTCTCATACCTCGGTCGCGCCTACGATCTCGAAGTCCGTGGTATCCAGGGAATTTCCACCGAATCCGAAGCCGGCATTCAAGAAATCAACATACTCGTCAGCTACCTCGTCGACAAAAAAATTCCCGCCGTCTTCGTCGAAAGCTCGGTCTCCGAAAAAAGTGTCAAAGCCCTCATCGAAGGCGCCGCCGCCCGCGGCCACAAAGTCGTCATCGGCGGCGAACTCTTCTCCGATGCCATGGGCGAAGCCGGCACCTACGAGGGAACTTACCTCGGCATGATCGACCACAACGTCACCCTCATCACCCGCGCCCTCGGCGGCAACGCTCCCAAGGAAGGATTTCAAGGAAAGTTGAGCCACTAAGCCCATGCGTCCCGAACACCCACCGGAATTTCCCCTCGCGATCCACGACCTCACCGTGGCATATCACCGCAAACCGGTATTGTGGGATATTGAACTCAACGTCCCACAAGGAACACTCGCAGGGATTGTTGGCCCCAACGGCGCAGGAAAATCCACCCTCCTCAAAGCCTGCCTCGATCTCATTCCAAAAACTTCGGGCGAGGTCCTCATCCACGGCAAGCCTTACGAAGACCAACGCGACCTCATCGCATACGTCCCGCAACGCGAAAGCGTCGACTGGGATTTTCCGGTAAGCGCCCTCGATGTCGTCGTCATGGGCACCTACCGCAAACTCGGTTGGTTCAAGCGTGTCGGCAAAGCACAACGCCACCAAGCGCGCGAAGCCCTCGAGCAAGTCGGCATCGGCCACCTTGCCGACCGCCAAATTTCGCAACTCTCCGGCGGCCAACAACAACGTGTTTTCCTTGCCCGTGCCCTCGTGCAAGACGCTGAGATCTATCTCATGGACGAACCCTTCGCCGCAGTCGATGCCGCGACCGAGCAAGCGATCATCGAACTTTTGCAAAACCTCAACGCCAAGGGAAAAACCGTCCTCTGCGTCCACCACGACCTCGCCACGGTCTCCCGCTACTTCGATCACCTTGTCCTCCTGAACATGCGTATCGTAGCCAGCGGACCGACATCGGAAACCTTCACCCGAGAAAACCTCCACAAAACCTACGGCGGAAAACTCAACCTCCTCGACGACGTCGCCGAGGCTCTCAAGAATGTCGGACGTTAGTGTCATCGCCTCCTTCGATTTCGAGTTGCTTTGGGAAACGCTCTTTCTCAAGACCTACAACACGCGTCTCGTCGTTGTCAGTGTCACACTTCTCGGAGCTGCCGCCGGACTGATCGGGAGTTTCCTGCTCCTCCGCAAGCAATCACTCCTTGGCGACGCCCTCTCGCATGCCACCCTTCCCGGAATCGGCATTGCCTTTGCCCTCATGTCCGCCCTCGGCATGAATGCCAAAAGCCTCCCCGGCCTCCTTGCTGGAGCCACCATCACCGGACTCCTCGGTGTCCTCCTCGTCCTCGCGATCAAACGTACTACCCGCCTCAAGGAAGACGCCGCGATGGGGATCGTCCTCTCGGTCTTCTTCGGAATGGGCGTGGCCATTCTCCGCATGGTCCAAAAAATTCCCGGGCAAAGTTCCGCCGGACTTGAGTCCTTCATCTACGGCAAACCCGCCTCCATGATCGCCAGCGACCGACTCTTCATCATTGTCGTCCTCGCTATCACCACCTTCGCCTGCCTTCTCCTTTTAAAGGAATTCACCCTCCTCTGTTTCGATGCCAATTTCGCCTCCACCGAAGGCTGGCCCACCCTCACCCTCGACATCCTCCTCATGGCTCTCGTCACCGCAGTGACGGTCATCGGACTGCAAGCCGTGGGGCTGATCCTCGTCATCGCCTTCCTCATCACCCCGGCCACTGCCGCCCGCTTTTGGACCAACAATCTCCGGCACATGCTCTGGCTCGCTGCAATCATCGGAGCCGTTTCCGGATGGCTCGGAGCCTCGGTCTCGGCCCTCCTTCCCAGGCTTCCCGCTGGCGCCATTATCGTGATCGCCGCCGCCATCATCTTCCTCATCAGCATGATCTTCGGCCGCGCCCGCGGCGTCCTGCCCCGTTTCTTCCGGCACCTCGATCTCCAGCGCAAAGTCGGACGACAGCACATCCTCCGCTCAACTTACGAAATTCTCGAAAACACCCAGGAGGCACACCCCATTCAGAACCTCCCCATCCCCATGGATCTCCTTCGCAAACACCGCTACTGGTCCAAGGGCGAACTTGCCAAAGTCATCCGTCAGGCCCGCTCCGAAGATCACATCGAGCGCCGTCCCACTGGAGAGATCTGCCTTTCCGAATCCGGCTTTGGCGAAGCCTCCCGCATCACCCGCAACCACCGCCTCTGGGAACTCTACCTCATCAAACACGCCGACATCGCCCCCTCCCACGTCGACCGCGACGCCGATATGGTTGAGCACCTCTTAGGTGCCGAAATCGTCCGTCAACTCGAAGCCGAACTCGACCTCGAAAAACCCATCGTCGAATCACCACACATTATCAATACGGAGCTTGGACTTCAATCCGAGCCCACAACCTAAGGCCCTCAACCCAATCATCCTAATCTTCGGATAAAGCCCCAACCGTCCAAGCGGCGTGGGCGCCGCCACTCCTTTTAAAACATGAAAAACACAATAATCCTCCTCTTCAGTGCAAGCACTTCCATCATCCTCGCCGAAAGCCCAGAAAAACGCAGTTTCAATTTTTTCAACCCCACCCCAAACCACCTCCTCCGCGAGCTTTCTCCCGACCGACCCAACGCCACGGAATCGCCCCTCACCGTCGATGCCGGACGCTTCGCTCTTGAAGCCTCCCTCTTCGACTACCGTCGCGACAACGGTGCGGAAACCTACACCTATGGCCAGCTTAATTTCAAAGCCGGTCTATCCCACGACATCGACCTCCAAACAATCGTCGACCTCTCCTCCGACACCCCCGACGGTGATGGCTTCGGCGATGTCACCTTGCGTCTTAAATACAACGTTTACGGCAACGACGGCGGCGATTCCGCACTCGCCCTCATGCCCTTCGTGAAAGTCCCCACTAAGACCGAACTCAGTAATGAGGAATGGGAGGGCGGACTCATCATCCCATGGGGTATTAGTCTCACCGACACCATCGGGCTCGGACTCATGGCGGAGTTCGACTACCTCTTCAACGAAGACACCGGCGACCACGAATTCGAATTCCTCCACACCGCCGTTCTCGGTTTTGATCTCACCGAAAATGCCGGTGCTTATGTTGAATACATCGGTATCGCTGGAGAACACGACTACCAGGCCTACCTCGCCGGCGGCATGAACTACGCCGTCAACGACGACCTCATCCTCGACTTCGGCGTGCAATCCGGCCTCAACTCAGCTGCCGAAGACTTCGGCTTCTTCACCGGCTTCACCAAGCGATTCTAGCACCTCTCCATGAACTGGACCGTCAACGACCTTCACATCATTCTCGTCGGAGTTCTCTGTGCGATGGCTTGCGCCTTGCCCGGAGTCTTTCTCCTGTTGCGACGGATGAGCATGATGGGAGACGCGATCAGTCATGCGGTTCTCCCCGGTCTGGCCGTGGCCTTCCTCGTTTCAGGAAGCCGCGCCAGTTGGTGGATGTTCTTCGGAGCCGCACTCGCCGGGGTTCTCACCGCGCTCTTCACCCAGTGGATCACCAAGTTCGGCAAAGTCGAACGCGGAGCCGCCATGGGCATCGTCTTCACCACCCTCTTTGCGGTCGGCCTCCTCCTGATCGAGCAAGGTGCCGGCAATGTCGATCTCGATGCCGGTTGCGTCCTCTATGGCGCTTTGGAATTCACTCCTCTCAATCTCGTCACGCTCTTCGAGACGGAAGAATTCCTCATTCAAATCCCCCACGCCGCACTCGTTATCGGAAGCGCCCTCCTCCTCAATATTATCACCATTGGGATCTTCTACAAGGAACTCACCCTCGCCTCGTTCGACCCAGGCCTCGCCGAGACCCAGGGCTTCCGACCGAAAGTCATCCACTACCTCCTGATGACCATGGTCGCGGTCACCACCGTTGCCGCCTTCGAAGCCGTCGGCTCCATCATCGTCATCGCGATGCTCATCGTTCCTCCCGCGACGGCCTTCCTCATCACCCGACGCCTCCCCCTCCTTATCGGCCTCTCCCTCGCTCTCGCCGCCGCCTCGGCCATTCTCGGTCACCTTTCCTCCCAAGCCCTCCCAGCCCTCCTCGGACTCCCTGAAACAATGAGTTCCGGCATGATGGCCACCACGTCGGGATTCCTCTTCCTCCTTGTCTGGCTCTTCGGCCCGCAGGGGCTCCTCAAAAAGCAATCACGTGAGCTTGTCGCTCCTCCCACGCCATAAGCCCGTTGGTTTTTACTGAGGCAAAAGCGACAGCTTCTTTGTCAATTCCACTCCAAACTCCACGGCAACACTTCCGAAGTATCGCGCAGCTTGCAGCCTCAGTCAGTTCGGGATGACAACTACGTTCGCTTAAAAATAAGCCAATTCCTCTAGTCAGCCGTCCAGTCCCCGCTAGTCTCTGAAGCAGTGTCCGACTTCGAGTTTCAATCTCTCAACCTACGCGCCGAAATTGGCGGGAATTCCTACGCTCTGAATCTCAAGGGAGAGACCCTCCTCCTCGATGCCGGAATGCATCCCAAGGAAGAGGGAGCCGACGCCCTGCCGCGCTACCAGAACATTGCCTTCGATAGCGTCGATGGCATCGTCGTCTCACACTCCCACCTCGATCACATCGGCACCCTCCCCGTCGCCCAGCGCGACCAACCCTCTGCCCCGGTCTATCTCACTCCCGGCACCGCGGCTCTTGGTGAAAACCTTCTCCACAATTCGGTCAACGTCATGTCCAGCCAGGCTACCGAACTGGGCATCAAGGAATACCCGCTCTTTCATCATCGCGAAATCGAATACCTCCAGGAGCGCTGGATGCCCCGCGAATACGAGCGCCCCTTCCACCTCAACTTGGGAGACATCGATAGCGCCTCGATCACTTTCTTTGACGCCGGCCATATCATGGGCTCCGCCGGAGTTCTCATTGAGAAGGAAGACAAAACCGTCTTCTACACCGGCGATGTTCACTTCAAGGATCACACCTTGATCAAAGGCGCTCGCTTTCCCGATCTCGACGAGCCCGATCTTCTCATCATGGAGACAACCCGTGGTGCCGACGAACGTCCCACCGACTACACTCGGGCCGACGAGGAAGAACGCCTCGCCCAATGCATCAATAACGCCCTCGATGCCGGAGGCTCCGCGCTCATTCCCGTCTTCGCCATCGGCAAAACCCAGGAGGTCCTCACCATGCTCGACAACTTCAAAAACGAAGGACGCATTCCCGAGCACACGCCGATCTACATCGGTGGCCTGAGCACCAAGATGACGGTGGCCTACGATAAATTCTCCCGCTCGACCCGCCGCTCGCGACCCGGCTTCGAAATCCTCCGCGACATGGATGTCGTCACCGGAAAACGCAGCCGCAAACGCACTCCCATCGAATATAAGCCCGGTGCCATCTTCTGTCTCTCCAGCGGCATGATGAGCGAGAAGACCGTTTCCAATGTTTTCGCCCGCGGCTTTCTCCCCAACGAGAAAAACTCCCTTCTCTTCGTCGGCTACTCCGCACCCGATACTCCCGGCGGCGTGATCCGCACCTCAAATAGCGGCGACCTCGTCCGCCTCGACGGAACCCACCAAGTTCCTCTCAACTGCGAGGTCCACGAATTCGATTTCTCAGGCCATGCCCGTCGCGAAGAGCTCCTCGACTTCGCGATAAAAGCACGCCCCAAAAAAATCCTCCTCGTCCACGGCGACCCACCCGCCGCCGCCTGGTTCGAAACCCGCCTCAAAAAACAACTCCCCGACACTAAAGTCATCATCCCCCAGCCCGGCATCAAGATTTCCTTCTAAACCGTGGCGAAGGCCCGAGAGCCCAGGGAGCCTCTTCTGCATCTGGCGAAGCCTCTAAACCAAGCCCTTCATCGTCGAAGTCGAGGTCGCGAAGCGCCCTTGTTCCAGGCCGAGGTTTTGCAACATCGAAAGGTAAAGATTCGGCAGCGGATAGTTGTTGGTCTGACTGAAGGCCAAATGCTGGCCATGCTGGTATCCGACTCCACCAAAGAGAACCGGCATGTTCCGGTTGTCGTGCGAGGAAGCGTTTCCAAGGTTCGAGGTCAGCAGGACCATGGTGTCATCGAGCAACTCCGCTCTTTGCAGTTGACGGAGGAAATTCGCCCAGTGATCAATGACCGCTTGTTCGACTATCGCAAGCTGATCCAGCTTCTCCTCGCTTCGTCCGTGGTGAGACAGGGAGTGATAGGATTCGTCCACTCCTTCGAGTCCCCGCACCGCATTGTGAGAACAATGCAGCGTCACAAATCGCGTCGAGTCAGTTTGCAGCGCCAGAAGAATAGTATCAAGAAAAGCCCGCGTGATGTCCGGCGCACTATTTCGGTCTGGTAATTGCGGTGCTTTTTTGACCTTAGGTTTGGGTTTGTTAATCCACGCCTCGTTGGCCTCCAGTCGCTTCTCAAGTTCCCGCACCGAGGTATACCACTCGTCGAGTTTCTCGCGATCTCCGGGTCCCACCTGACGTTCGAGCGCCTTGGCTTCGGAGCGAACAATATCCATGATCGATTGTCCGCCTTGCGCGATTTCGGCCTGACGCGTTTTAGCCTGGGGACTGTCGTCGACGAAAAGCGAAGCGAAGAGCTTCCGCGAATCACTGACAGCAGGAATCATTGAACCATTTTCAGTATAGGAAGGAGAACGCTCCCCACTATTATTAAGGACCAGAGAAGGGAATCGTGTCTCGTGCCCGAGATGCTTCGCCATCAACTGGTCCAGGGAAATCGTATTCTTGCTCACCTTGCCCCGCCCCATAGGACAAGCCGAATAAATCGACCCTTCCGCAGTATGCCCACCCGTTACTCCAGGGTGCGAGGTACCGGAAATAACGGTGAATTTGTCGCGAATATCCTGCAGCGACTTGAGGTAAGGAGAGGGAGTGTAGCTGGCACCTTTGTCT
Organism: Akkermansiaceae bacterium; assembly: GCA_022425785.1. Taxonomy (GTDB): domain Bacteria; phylum Verrucomicrobiota; class Verrucomicrobiia; order Verrucomicrobiales; family Akkermansiaceae; genus SW10. The sequence continues at coordinate 10,660 of JAKMEV010000596.1, forward strand.
TTCGGGACCAAAAAGGGATTGTGCAATCCCAGTGCCAACGAGACGCCCACAAAACGCTTTGGCTTCACCGGACTCGAGGCCCCGAAGGCCGGGCACATTGCGTCAAGAAACGGCAGGCTCAACGCGACTCCCGCTTGCTTCAAAACGGTGCGGCGCGGGAGGGATTTTTGAGTAGAGATATACATGGGAGCAAACGATTACTTTTTGAGGAAAATTGGACTGTTGAGCGAGGCGTGAATGAGTGTTTTCATTCCATAGCCCTTGACACCTGACTTTTCAACAATCTCATCCAAATACCCTCGGTCACTGAAATAAATTTCACCACCTGTGGCATATTGCAAGAACTGAGAAGCGAAGGAACGGGCTAACATCTTGGGCTTCTTCAGATAAATCCCGCGCCAGGCCTGAAAGCCCGGAAAAGGAAGTCCATCAGGAGTGACACCCGAGGGATCCACTTTGGCGGATGTCTTCTTTGTTCCATATTTCGTGCGGAACTGCCCGATGGGATCAAAGCTTTCCAGAGCAAATCCCGCCGGATCGATTTTGGCGTGACAGCCGATACAGGAAGCCTCCTTGCTGTGCTTGGCGAGCTGGTCCCGGATGGAGACCGCACCACGAATATCAGGTTCCACCGCCGGAACATTCGGTGGAGGTGGCGGAATGTGACGACCAAGAATCCGCTCATTAACCCAAATCCCCCGCACGATAGGCGAGGTCACCGAGCCATCTGCAGTAATCTTCAAGATGGCCCCTTGGGTGAGTAAACCCGATCGGCCAAAGGGATCGACTTTCACCTTCTGCAAACCCTTGCCGGCTTTCACCGGCGTGTTCTTGAACTGATATTGTTGCTTGAGCCGGGAGTTCAAAAAAGCAAAGTCCGAGCGCAGCAGCTTTTGCACCGAGTGATTACCATGAATCAACTCCTGGACATAGGCCCGTGTCTCCGCCAGCATCGACTGTTGAAGCGGGTAATCAAAAAAGGGAAACCTCCTCGGATCCGGCTGGGTAAAATCAATCTTCCGTAGATCGAGCCATTGGTCAGTGAAGGAATTGATAAAGCGCTCAGATTTCTTATTAGCCAACATCCGCTCAATCTGGGCCGAGAGCACCTTGGGGTCGCGCAATTTCTTCCCCGCTGCCAGCTTGAGTAATTGATCATCCGGCATGGACTTCCACAACAAATAGCTCAGACGAGAGGCCAAAGCCTGACCGCTTAACTTCCCCGGCTTCTCGACAAAGGTCAGGAAATACGGTGAACAGAGAATCGCGTGATATGCGGACCGCAAACCCTGAATGAAATCCTTCTTTTCCGCGAATGTCCGACTGGCAAGCGCTAGATAGGGTTTAATCCTTTCTTCATTGCTTTGCCCACGAAAAGCTCGCCAGGCGAAGTTCGATATCAAGCGTTTGAAGGCCGCTTCGTGATCGAACCCAGGAGCCTTAAGCTCTTTATAGTTCAGCCCCGGAAAGAGCTTGTTCCGGAGCTCCCATCGGGTCGCATGAGGATAAATTCGCTCAACCGTGATCTCGCCAAAACGAATTCCTTGAAATCCCTTCCTCTCCAAATCCTGCCCATTGTAGACCAGATTTCCGCCCCTGGAAATTCGAGCATTTTTCGCTCCGCCGATATCCGGTTTTAAAATAAGGCAATGCCCTTTTTGAATCCATGCCTCGTATGTCCTGGTGGTTGGATTTTTGGTTGCCTCGATCAATCCCACCGGATAGAGCAAAGGCTCCTCGGATGAGCCCGAACTCGACTGCAAGACACCCCAGACTGTCCCATCCGCCCCTGGATTCACCGCATCGACATCCGCAATCGTCACCCGATACCAACCATCAGCCGGCACGCGGGTGGGATACATCCTTCCCACAAACTGCAAAGTCATCGTCCAGGATATTGCCTTGCCGTTACGAAATTCCGGTCCGCGATAATTCCCCTCTCCCCTTCTCCTGGTCGTCAGGATCTTTGGTGCATAAACCTTCTTGTAAGTCGCATCCCCGTTCACGGCCCTTTTGAAGGCTTCACCCAGCGCCACATCAGCCGCACGCAAATAACTGTCCAAATGGAAATGCGACATCTGCTGATGAGATGAGGTGTTTTCAAATCCCTCTTCTTGATCCGCGGTCAAATGGTCCTTCAGGGGCACGTCGATTCCCAATAGGTCGTGCAGCGAGTTTTCATACTCCTCCCGGGTCAGTCGACGCCCATGCACCCGTCCCTGCTCGTCCAGATCACGCCGCGCCGCGTCAGTCAGAGGCTTCTCCAGAGAACCAAGAAACCTCTTCATCTCCCCCGCTTCAGGACGATCCTTCTTCTTGGGCGGCATTTCGCCCAATTCAACACGATGAAAGACCTCCTCCCAGATCTTGAGATCTTGAGGGCTTGATGGATCAAATTTCAGATCCAGGAGATTCAGATCTCCCTCGGCATCGATATCATCGTGACAATCGTAACAATGACTTTCCAAAAACGGCTCAAGATCACTCCGCAGATCTCCGATGGCAGAGCTGAAAAGCAGCGGGATAAAAATCAACGATCTTTGGAACATAAAGGCGGCAGCGATACGCCCGATATTACCCTGAGATTTCATCTATTTCACTCTCATTAATCCCGTCTTTTTTGCCAGCCGCCTCTCGGCAGGCTGGTAAATTTACCGGAATTTAAAATTTACCGGACTAATTATTCCGGAAACCACGGAGAGGTTCCAGTTAATGAGGAACGTGAAGGCGGCCCCACCTTACTCCCCGCACGGCCGCCGTGTCCCAGTCTCAAGATAGAGAAGGGCCTTTTGATAACTGGCTCCGGTGAGGAAGTGATCCAGGTTCCCATCGATCTCGCTTCGATGTTCTTCGTGCCAGGACACGATCGCTTCGCTCACACTCTTGAGGGCTTCAAGGTGGGCCCCGGGATCCCGGTCACGGAATTCATGCTCGGCAATCACGGCAATCCGGGCTTCAAGGAGCTTGGCTAAGTCAGGGAAGTTCATCAAAAAATAGGCTTAAGGTTTCTTCTAAAAATAATCATCCGACAACTGAATTCGAAACGAGCTGAAATCCTGTCAAGGTCTGCCCCCTGCTTTGAATCCGCTCATCCCCGATAAAGAGCCGCGAGTCCCGCTATTTCTTCACAGCGGCGACGACTGAAATCTCCACCAGGAGTTCAGCACGTGCCATTCGTGCCTCCACACAGGCTCGTGCTGGAGCATGTCCCTCGGGCACCCAGGCATCCCATACTTCATTCATCGCTGCGAAATCCTTGATATCCCGCACGTAGACGGTTGCCGACAGCATGTGCTCCCGGTCTGAACCAGACTGAAGCAGAAGCGCGTCCACTTTCTCAAGCATCGTCTCGGTCTGTTCGGCGATGCCTTTTGTGGAGTCCTTGCCAACCTGACCGCATAAATAGACGGTGTCATTGTGAATGACGATACGGCTCATGCGTTGCGTTGTTTCTTCCCGCTGAATGCTCATGCCGTGGTGTTAGCTCTATTTGAAAAAGTAAAAAAGACCAATCCGACAATGCCTGGTTCTAAATGAGGAAAGACCGCTGTTAAAAAAATCTTGGCAAGGAGGGCCCGCGAATCAACAGCACCGGTCCACCTGGTCAGCGGGCCAGCTCTTCATCCCAGATCTTTTGGATGTCCTTACCCAAGGCGACCGTGTCCTCCCAGATATTCGGGAAGCAGCTCAATTTGTATTCATGAGAAGTGCCAATCTCCGGCATGACCCAAAGCTCGTTCGTTGGCCGGGGACCCTGCAACCAATACCTGAGCGCTTGCCTGACAAAGGGACGGCACGCCAGATACTCAGGAGAAAAATTGCCCTGCCCATCGGTGATCGGCACCTGACAGTGTTGAGCGTTGAAGGGACGGATATGCCAAAGTGTGGCTTTCTGAAAAACGGGCACAATCTCGGGTGTGAGAAGCCGCGGGATGTAATCTTTCGCCATCATGTGTTTCACCACGGCGGGGTGGGAGAAGTCGAAGTTCATCAAGGGATCTTCTCCGGTGTTGGCTTTGAAGCCTTCGATGATCGCGGCAGTTTTTTCAGGCGTCTCGGTGCAGGTATCACGGTGGACCTCCAGATGCACCGGGGCATTTTGTTTCGCAGCTTCCGCCATCAGCTTGAGGGAGAGCTCAATGGCCTCTTCGACCGGCGTGTCGTCGTCACCCAACTGACAATTGATCGGACCATGATCAATGGCCATGATCGCGGCAATTTCCGGGGAAAATTGCTCCGGCCTGGCTGCGTCAAAAGCACCGCCGAAACGCAACTCATACTCTTGGAGTAATTCTTTCAGCTTCGGGTTATCGGGACTCCAGCAATAGCTCTGGAATCCGGCCTCCTTGATGGCCGAGAGCTGCATCCGCAGGCCCGACTCAGTCGCGGGATCGGCTTCATCGAGAAGCGACCAACCATTAATGTGTATTTTTAACGAAGGAGGAGGTGTTTGAGCCATGGGTTTTGAATTGAATTTCGACAACTCCGATTTACTTGGGAAAGACACCGGGTTTGGCGAATCTATTGGTGAAGGCTTTAGTCTTCATTGGCGGGCCCGCAA
>JAKMEV010000598.1:0-2444 GCA_022425785.1 Akkermansiaceae bacterium
GGTGATCGCTTTCCTGACCAGCCAACCGCTGATCCTCGCGCTCTTTCTTCTTGTTCTTGGAACCGGACTATTTTCCCTGTGGAAAAATGCCAAGCGGAAGCGCACGCATGTTCAAACGCAGCTCTTCAAAACCCTGGGCCATTCTCCTTCACAAAACGAATTGGAAGAACTGGAATTTATCAAACTCTGGCAGCTGGTAGCCGGGGATGGTGAGATCACCGCGTCCGAACAAAAAATGCTCAATAAGTGGACCAAGCGCCATCGCTGGAGCTCGGAAAAAGTCGTCAAACTGACCCAACAAGCCCGGGAGGAACTCTCCAAGACGAGCAAGCGGGAGAACCTGGAATCGCTCATTCAATTCTCACTCGCTGATGGTCGTATCGACCGGGCCGAGATGAAAAGCCTTGAGCACGCCGCCAAAAAAATCGGGGTTCAGGGGCCGGAGCTATCAACAATGATCCTCCAGTTCCAAAGAGACTGATAAGATCCAGAGACCGCAGAGAAAATCTTCTTAGTCTGCGGGTGGGAAACTGCAAAAGGGAGATGAGAAACTAAGATTAAAATTCTCGGCTACTTTGATTTGGCCTCACTCTGGATACTACAGCTTGAGCACATCGGCTGGGTTGCGGAATTTTACGGCGGGGGGATGAAATTCTCCTTCACGGAGTTTCTCTAGAAATTCAGCGGGATATTCTTCGATGAGTTCGCTTTCGCCGGAGAGGAGCTCGAGAAAGCCGGGAATGCCGCCGCAGTCTTCGGGTGGGCAGAGGCCTTCGCCGGCGTGCATCATAGGAGTGAGACCGAGAGAGGTTTCTTCCTGCCCTGCTCCGACGAGGTTCTCGAAGGTGACGAGGTGCTCCCAGTCATCACCGAAGTCATAGACGTAGTAGAATTTTGGTTCACTCCCGAGAATGGCATCGACGATTCGATTCCCGACGCCGCAGAAGTCATTCTCCCTGACCTCCTTAACCGGGTTGCTCGAAAAGGTGGCTTCAACTTCTCCCTGGGAACGGAATTCAAATTGATGCTGGTGCCGGTCCTCCCATCCCATGGAATCCTGAATGGCACAGTGAAGATCAAAAAATGAGGCATCGCCGGGAAGACTGAATCTTCGCCACAGCAACGGATCGCTCCCGCAAAGTTCGACTTTAAAAATCATGCGCGCGGGACTTTTCAATGGTTCATATTGTGACTCGCCACTCTCTTCGTCCTCGTCGAGCAACTCATCGAGCACTCCGCCCTCTTTCAGTTGTTCCGCAAAGCTCTCGATCATTTGCGCCCCGGCATCGCTCTCCATAACTTCCTTCATGAAGGCCTCGACCTCTTCCTCGCTTGCATCGTCGCCGGGGAAAGCGTCCATCATCTCGTTGAAGCGGCGGAGCGACTCGTCGGAAATCTCGCCCGCGGCATCGGCCGCTCCCTTTTCAAAGGGTACAACATTTTCGGGGCCTTCATCCTGACCGTCCGGGGGCTCCGCTGCGTCAATAGACATAGACACTTCATGCCAGAGAGCCAAAAACGAAGAAAGGCAATTCCCTCGTCAACTCTTGGTTTTTATCACGGTGAGGACACCTTCGTGATCAGAGAATAAGGCGCCCGATGGGAAACTGAGACCGAGATGCAATGACTGCGTTGATTGCCCCGGGCGATTCATGATTCACTTCCTCATTTCCACCTGACATCTTCCGGCAACGCCATGAAATTTTTGATTCACAGCTCCCTCGCCCTTATCTCGCTGGTGGCCTTCAACTCCTGTTGCTCCGCACTCAGTAAGTCGGAACTCGCGGCCATCTCTGCGGTCTCGGTTCCCAAGGCGACTCTCGCTACCGATTCCTACAAGCACCCCAGCGTCTATGAATATCGCGACGACGGACGATCACCCCACGATGGCGTGGGCTTGATGGGAGGACTGATCGGGGTGACCGCTGCGGACAACGACCTCGCCGGATACCTCATCGGCGAAATGGTTGGAGACACCGTCGGGCACGGAATCGCCGCGAATGAAAAAACGACCTTCAAGAAAAACTACGGAACCTATTATTCCAGCCTGCGTGGAAAAGTCCCAGGCGATCTCACCTCCATGGTCACCAAGAGAGTCGAAGCGCAGGTCAAAGCCAATCCCTTCTTTGGGCCTCGCCTGAAGGATCAGGGCCGTCATCAATTTTCGGTGCGAATCAAACACCATTTTCTCAGCCGCAATGGAAGCGACCCGCGCAACCAACAGCCCCTCATGAGTGCCTACGTCCAACTCGAGATCGCCCTCTACGGCCCCGGTCTTCGCGTCCTCTACACCGGGACCTATCTCGGCAAATCCCGCATCGCGATGGACATCCCGACCCTCGCCTCCAGCAAATTCATTAGTCGTGGTGCCTTCCACGAAGCCGTCAATGATGCCTGCAAGAAGTTCGCCGATGAGCTTCGCACGAAGTCCGGGCGTTAGGAAG
>JAKMEV010000599.1:0-2402 GCA_022425785.1 Akkermansiaceae bacterium
GTCCTTACCGGCAAGGATTATCAAAAGCCACTCCGCACCGCCACTGTCCAAAACACCGCCAGAGACAAATACGCCCTCCGCCAAGGCGATTGGGTCTACCTCAACACCTCTTCCGGCGCGGCCCAGAAAGAGAAAAAGGAATACCTCGAACACTTCGGCTTGAAAACCTATCAAAAAGAAACACCCGGCTTGCTCTTCAATCTGAAAGAAGACCCGCGCCAATCAAAGAACCTCTATCAGCAACACCCCGAAAAAGTCGCCGCCATGGAGAAGCTCTTAAAAGCTTACCGTGCCGGCCAACGCTGCGCTCCTGAGAGAAAATGAAAATCACCTCCTCAAGGGACGCCCTGTTAAACAATTGCCAGTGCACAACCAATGTCTTACACGCCCCAACACCAGCCCTTTTACCCTCTAACATCTCTTTATTTCCCCTCCACTCGACAGATTCGAGGTATTCTCCACTCCTCAACAACTATGCCAAATAACCCCCTATCATCTTGTGTGAACAGGAGGATCCTTTCCCTCTTCTGCACGCTCTTACTTGCGATAACCTCTCTTAGCCAAACCTTGTTGGCTAACGAACTCATACCGCTCCGGGGCTGCCGCTTAATTCCGACAAAATGGGCGGACGGTGATAGCTTTCTGGTAGTTTCTCCAGATCGCGGTGAATTTACGCTGCGGCTTTACGGCGCCGATTGTATCGAGTGGCATGTGGCCGACGCCTCAGACGAACGCCGGCTCAGAGCGCAACGCCGTTACTTTGGAATCTCGAAGGCAGGTGCCGACGCGCGCGCGTCAATCAACTTGGCAAAATCCTATGGAGAGTCGGCGGACAAGGAGACTAAAACAGCTCTCGCCAAGCCCTTCACGGTCTACACTTCCTTTGCCGATGCTCGTGGTGGCAGCAGGCATAAGAGAATCTACGGCTTTATCGTCACTGGCGATGGAGAGGACCTGGCGTCGCGGCTGGTTTCAAAGGGCCTGGCCCGGGCATTCGGAGTCTATCGAAGAACTTGGGACGGCCGAACACATCGGGAGTATCAAGAACACCTTAAGGATCTCGAAATCATCGCGATAAAAAAGAATGCCGGAGTCTGGAAATCGACAGATTGGGATGCCCTCCCGCAAGAACGCCGAGCTCAACGAGAAGAAGAACGCCAAGTTCAACTCGCGATCGACGGGAAAGCCCCCCTTGACGGAGTCAAACTCAATCCCAACACCGCAGCCCGCGATGACCTCATGCGGCTTCCTGGTATAGGCGAAGAACTCGCTAATAGAATTATCACAGCCCGCCCCTACAAAACTCCTCAAGACCTCCTGAAAGTCTCCGGCATTGGACCGACGACTCTAAAAAGATTCAGCCACACATCAAGCTCCCCTGAATAATGGTCCTCAGCAGGCTCTCAATGTCATCTCAAGAAACCCCACCTATCTTTGGGTTTCAAGGCCACGAAAACCCACAAGAACAAAACGGCAATGGCTACAAAAACGGAACCACTGCAAAGAGGATATCTTGCTTGGAGGAGGGTGAACCCAAGAAATAGGCTCAAGAAAAAAGGAGTTACGATTTCTCGCAACTCCTTCATAAAAAATGGTGGGCAGAGTTGGATTCGAACCAACGTACACTTACGTGAGCAGATTTACAGTCTGCCGCCTTTAACCACTCGGCCATCTACCCATGTAGTTTTTCGTGGACCATCTCGCGACAGCGGCGGTGAGATACGGCTGCGCAGCGGTGCTTGCAAGCCAAAATAAAACAAATTCACGACCTTGTTGCATTTGTCTGCTGAATCCTGACATCGAGTGAATCAATGATCCAACTGCGTCAATCAATGTTATGATGATCTAGATGTTGAAAAAACTCCCGCTCCTTCTCATGGCCTGCCTGGCTCTTTTCATCGCCTCCCCGGTTTCAGGCCTCTTCTTCAAATCCTGGAAACACCCCCGCTATGACGCACTCCAATCGGGCGATATCGTCTTTCAAGATACCGGAGGTCAACAAGGCGAGGCGGTCAGAGCGGCGACGGGATCAGACTTCACGCATTGCGGCGTCGTTTTTCAGGCGGGCGAAACCCTCTATGTCTTAGAAGCCGTCCAGCCGGTTTCAGTCATTTCCCTCAAAGAATGGAAGAAGAGATCCTCTGTTTTCCACGCCCGAAGACTCAAGAATCCCAGGAAACTCGACGAGGCGGCCTTCGCGAAAGCCCTCGCCTGGGGCGAAAAACAACTCGGGAAGCCCTACGACTTCCGTTTCAAGTGGGGCGACGATTCCCTCTATTGCTCTGAACTGGTCTGGAAAATCTACAAAAAAAGCACCGGAATCGCGCTCTGCCAGCCCAAGAGCTTCGAATCCTACTTCCTCGGGGACGAAACCGTTCGGGAGGTCATCCGCCAGAGATACG
>JAKMEV010000601.1:0-4009 GCA_022425785.1 Akkermansiaceae bacterium
GGTATCTCCGGCCATTGCTGCGTAGGTTTCAGGGGCGACATCAACGGGACCGGGAATGAATAGCTTGGGCTTCGACATTGCGCGTGAAGCTGTCTCGATCCGGGCTTTCTGTCGAGAGATTTTCGAGAGGGAATCGGTGGAATTTCCAGCTTCTAGTCCCAGATGAAATGATCCAGTCTCAGGCGTTTGGCACGATCGGCGGCGTCCTGAGCGGAAGGGCTTCCGCTTCGTGAGATTTTTTCAGCAAGTTTGATGGCGCCAGTCCATTGTTGTTTTTCTTCAAGGAGCTTGAGTGCTCCCTTGCCGCACTCGTCAAACCACTTCCACTCCAGGTCGCTCATTCGCTCCGGGTCGATCTGTCGGTTGACTACAGCGTAAAATGTTTCGAGCGCTTCATCGAGCCGGTTGAGATTTTTCAGGCTGCGTCCTTTGAGGAAGCTGGCCCGGTTTCTTGTGCCAATCGAGATGTCTTCCATGGCGAGAAGTTGGGAGTATGATTTCAACGCATTTTCGTCATCATTAAGCTGATAGTGGGCTTCTCCTTGTAAAACCAGCGTCCGCCAGCGATGGCTGGTAGTAAGGTTTTTCTTTTTCAAGATTTCTTTGACGGCATCGAGGGCATTGTCTTGTTCAGCTTGGTCGATAAACAATCGGGTTCGGAGAATCGCAGCTTCAGTAGCGAGGACACCTTTGGTGGCGATTAATTCTTCGAAGCGTTTGAGCGCATCTGCTTTCGAGGCGTCAGTCCCGGTTGCCAGGGCGGAAATGGCACTTTGCATGCGGGCCACCTCCATCAGGGGGTCCTTGGGGTAAGTCGCGAGAAAGGATTCGTAGGTCTGATAGGCCTTGCCTGGTTCGTTGGTCCGTTGATAGGCGCGCCCTTGCTGAAAGACAATTCTCGGGGCTAACGGATGATCCGGGAACTTCTTGAGGAACTCAGCAACGAACTCCATTCCCTCGTCCATCTGCAGGAATGCAAGAATGCGACGGATTGCGAGATCTGCTTGATCATCGAGATCGAAATTGAGAGGTTTTAATTGCTCTCGAGCTAGGGAGGTTTTTCGGGGGAGTGAGAATAGGTAGCTTTCCGCCAAGGAGAGTGAAGCCTCCTTAAAGCGTGGGTGCTCGGGGTAACTGACAAGGAAGTCGTCGAGAAGAGCACGGGCGGAAGGATCGTTAATGTCTGAGAGACGCAGTCCCCGCTCAAGGAGCAAATCGGCGCGGGAGCTTCCTGCTTCGAGACGCGAGGTGATTTCATCCAGCTCCTTGGAATCTGCAATGCTCAGTAAACAAATGCCGGCATTCAGAGCGGTAAGGCGGGAGAGTTTCTCGTTCTTCGCTTCGTCGGCGAGTGATCGGGCATCAAGGAAGGCCTCGCTTGCCATTCTCTTATCAAGAAGTGCGTAGGCGGCTTTTCCCATCAAAGCGCTGGCAGTGGATCGATTGGAGAGTGATGGGGATTTTTGCCGCAAGGAAGCAAAGGTTTGGAAAGCCTGCTCGAATTGGCGATCAGCCAGGGCCGCTAATCCGTAGATTGTGAGAGCCTCGCTTTTAATCTCCGGGTGGGAGGAAGGCGCGATAATTTGTAAACTCTCGAGTTGAGCCAATCCAAGTGGTTTACTTTCGAGTTCTTTAAGATTTTCTTTGGCCAAAATCAACAGGGCGAATGCTGCCCGGGGAAGGAGGAAGCGATTGCTGGTGTAATGGTAGATCAGGGTGGATGCCGATTCACCCTCTGGTGCTCCCAATAGTGGAAGGGAAATTGGTTGTGGAAAACTTTGAGCCACCCACTCATTGAGCTTTTGGCTGACCTCTCTGGAATCGCTTTGGGTAATCCATTGGTCGAGACGCTGGAATAATTCAGCGAGTCTTGGTGAGTCGGGGAATTTCCCAAGAGTAATCAAAATTGAATCAATACCTTCCTGGGTGTTCCCGTCCAGAGCCAGGCTATCAGCAAGAGCCAAGTGCAGTTCGTGGACAAGCGGGGCTGATAATCCGTGGTTTTCTTCCTCGGTTTTTTTTAGAAGTGCTTGAAAAATTCCGACCGCCGCGATCCGGTTTTTTTTTGCAAGTTCAAGTTGCCCCTGCAAAAACTGCCGATGAGAATCGTAGCGTTGATTGCTTAGTTTGAGAGATGACAACTTGTCTTCCGCTTCTTCGAGTCGACCGGATGATAGTAAGAGAGAAACAAAGCGAAGCGCGGCTTCTTCTGCGATCTCTGTATCTTCGGTTTTCTGAAGTTCCTCAAGTTCAGTCAAGGCGGCGTCATTGTTGCCAATCGCGATGTTGAGGATGGCGATCTGCAGCTTGGCCCGGGGAATCAAACTCCTCCGGTCTACTTTTTGGAAGGAATCAATCGCTTCCAGGTAGTAACCGAGTTGACTCAAGGTATAGCCGCGCCAAATGTGAGCAGCGCTGAATTCGACCAGTAAGGGATCAGCCAGGGTGAAAAGGGCGGCTTCGTGCTTTTGTGCCCTCAATTGGGTTTCTCCGAGCTTGGAAAGGAGAGATGCTTTTGCTGTGGGGTCGAGTCCTTCGGTCTTGAGAAGTTTTTCAAGAATCGGGATGGCGAGATTGGGAAGGGCATCCGCGAGGTGTTCCCGGGCGATTTGGTAGTCTGAGCTGGATTCGATCTTTGACCAGTTAACGGATTGTCCCCACGACATCGAGCCGAAGAGGAGTAAACCGAGCAAGGTTCGTCTGATCACGATTGGATTATAACGGCAAATCGTGAAAATGAAATGTTCAAAGTGTCCCAAAGGTTCTGTCGCCTGCATCGCCCAGTCCCGGCACGATGTATCCTTGTTCGTTGAGCCCATCGTCGATGGTCGCGCAGGTGATGATGACCTCGGGATGATCATGCTTCAGCCGTGCCAGGCCTTCGGGGCTGGCGACGAGACAGACAAAGTGGAGGTGTCGGGCTCCTCGTTCTTTGAGTCCGTCCAGAGCCGCGACCGCGCTGCCTCCGGTGGCAAGCATAGGATCGAGGATGATGACTTCGGCCTGATCCATCCTGCGAGGGAACTTTTCGAGGTAGATCTCCGGTTCCAAAGTTTCCTCGTTGCGGGCTATTCCGTAATGGGCGACCGATGCTTCTGGAATCATCTGATGAAAGGCGTCGCTGAGTCCAAGGCCGGCTCTCAAAATTGGAACAAGAACGACTGGTCGGGAGAGTTTTTGGCCCGTCATTTCCTGGAGAGGAGTTTCGATTTTGGTTGGTTCAGTGGCTAAACCTGCAGTTGCGGGAAGGACGAGGAGTTTTGCAATATCCGAAACATGCTGCCGGAATTCATGGGAAGGACAGGAGTTATCGCGCAGCTTGGCCAAGCGATCGGCAACGAGGGGGTGGTCACTTAAATCAGACATCACTTTCAGAGGGCATCCATTTGCGAAGGGTGGGAAGGGAAACGCCCAGAAGACGGGCTGCTTCCTTGGGGTCGTCTTCTGATTGGTCGAGGGCGTGGCGAATCAACTCGTTTCGAGCAAAGCTCAAGGCGTTTTGACCGTTTTTTGCTGACGATTCGATGAGGACAGCAAGAGCGTCAGTTAGAGTGCCTCCTCCGTTTGAGGGGCCTCGTCCGAGAGGGATGTCTTCAGGAAGAAGAATGTCATTAAGTGAGAGCGCGCAGGCCCGGGCCATGGTGTTCTCGAGTTCACGGACATTGCCGGGCCAGTTGTGTTTTTGAAGATGCTCAACCGCTTCGCCGGTCAGCCGCATCCGAGCGGTGCCGTTTTTTCGTGCGATGCGATCGAGGAAAAACTCGGCCAGGATTCCAATGTCCTCCTGTCTTTCCCTCAATGCAGGAAGGGAGACTTCAACGACATTCAAGCGGTAATACAGGTCCTCGCGGAACCGTCCGGCGGAGACTTCGGAAGCGAGATCCTTGTTGGTCGCAGTGACAATGCGAACGTCGCTTTTGAGAACCTCGTTGCTTCCGACCCGGGAGTAGGTGCCATCTTGAAGAACGCGCAGAAGCTTCACTTGAACACTTGGGGGCAGATCCCCGAC
>JAKMEV010000013.1:0-4716 GCA_022425785.1 Akkermansiaceae bacterium
TTCTCGGGATTCGAAAACAGCACCATTACCTCTCGCACTTCTTCCGAAACTTCAGTCGGGAAAATATCGACGCTCTTCTCAAGATCAGCCTCTGGCACATGGAGAAGTTCGACTACCTCCTGACCAAGCTGAAATCCTACAAAGATCAGAACGGTTCCTTGCTGGATCACAGTGTCGTTCTCTTCGGATCCGGGATGGGACACAGTGATAATCACACCGCCCAACGAATTCCGATTATTCTTGCCGGTAAAGGTGGCGGGAAGCTCAAAACAGGGCGCTATCTTCGTTATTCCAAAAATCAGGAATTAGGACGGCTCCATCTGTCTTTGCTGCAAAAATTCGGGGTCGATTCCGAATCCTTCGCCAATTCCTCGGCTCCGCTCCCGGGGCTTGATGGGGGGGAATTTGATGAGTTCCAGGAACGTCCTTTCGAGAGCTGGGTGAAATTCGGGCAGGGTAAATTGACCGTGCAGGGTCGTCTCCGCATGTCGGACAATCTCGATGAAGCCAAAGTCTTCTACATCGATGTCGCGGGGAAAGAGTCGGTGAGGATCGAAGTGAGCTTCAGGGATTTTCATGGATTCAATCTGGCCTATCACGTTGGCACGCCGATTACCCTGAGCGGAGACACCAGCGAGCGGAATGGCCGGGTCGTGCTGACCAAAGTGACCGAGCTGAAATCACTTTTCGGAAAGAGCAAACCCGGAAAAGCCAATGGTTAGGGGAGTTAGGCTCCCGCATGAAGCTGCCCTGCAATATTCTACTCGTCACCGGAGAATCGTTTCTGTCGCGAAGAAATCCTTGTTGATCATTTTGAGAGATCCTTTGATGAGGATCTTAGAGAAGGGAAAAGGGAAAAAATGCTGAATAGGATGTGCCCTGCCAGAGGTTTGGGAAAAAACTTTGGCAGGTCGGGTTGAATACGGAAGTCTATGGGTAACACGTATGTCATACGGACCGATAGACCAGTCAGATTTTATGCGCTTGTTCGTGCGCCACGAACGGGATTTGCGGGTCTTTGCACGCTCGCTGCTTCCGAACTGGCCTGCGGTCGATGACGTGCTCCAGGAAGCAAGCGTCGTGATGTGGAGGAAGCTGCACCAGTTGCAGCAGGAGGAGGACTTTTTCACCTGGGCTCGGGTCATTGTTCGTTACGAGGCCTTGAGAGCACGGCGCAAAGCGGCCCGGGATCGACTCGTCTTAAGCGAAGAATTGTTGGAACTGCTCGCCAATGAGGCCATGCCCACCACGGGGGATGAACTTGAAAAGGAAAGAGAGGCCCTGAATTGCTGTCTTAAGAAAATGGGCGACGAACAGCGTCAGCTCGTGTTTGCCGCCAGCATGCGGGACGGAGGCGTCAAGGAGCTCGCCGAAGCCACCAACCGGACCGCCAACAGTCTCTACAAACTCATCGGGCGTCTGCGAGCGTCGCTTCGAGAGTGCGTTCACCGCGAACTACAAACCCAGGGAGGAAACCATGAATAAATCACCGGAACACGAGAACCTCATTGACCGTTACCTGACAGGCATGGCCGACGAGGTCGATGTCGAGCAGCTGGAAATCTTGCTCAAGACAGATGAGGAGCTACGACAGACCTTTCTGGCTGCGAGCCGTATCGATAGTCACCTACGGGAACAGGCGGAGCAATTAACACTGGTAAAAGAAGAAATCAGCCGTCCGCTCAAAAGCCAGCAGCAGGCCGCGGATGAAGAATTTCGGGCCGATACCGTTGAACCCGACATTCCCTTGGTGAAGCGGTTTTGGCCAATGGTAGCGGGCATCGCGGCCTTGGTGGTGCTTGGGCTCTTTTTCTTCGTTGATTGGAATCCGCGCGAATCGAAATTGCTTGTCGCAAGAGTGATTCATGTCGAAGGCGAGGGCTGGGTGAATGGAGAGCGGGAATTGGCGATCGGAGACGAGCTCTTTGCCGGCGATGAGCTTACGATGAAAACGGGCTTGGTTGAGCTGGCTTACCGCGATTCCGGGGTTCATGCCCTGGCCACGGCTCCCCTGGCCTTGGATCTGGACAGCACAATGCATGTGAGTCTCTCCAAAGGAGAAATGAAGCTGGTCGTGCCTCCGCAAGGAATTGGATTCGTCGTTGATACGCCCGAGCGAAAAATCACCGACCTGGGAACGAGTTTCGTTGTGAAGGCAAACGAGGCGGGTTCGAGGGTGCTTGTGCTGGATGGCCAGATTGCTATCAACGGAGACACTGATGATGAAGAACAGCGGATGTTTGCCGGCGATCTCGCCAAATTTAGTCGGGATGGAAAGACTCAGTTGCGCTCTGACATGCATCCAAACATTGCCGAGCTTGCGTCGATATCGCTATCACCAGAGTTGAGGTCTTTGCGTGGTAGAATTCTTGGATTTGAAGGTTCGCCCGTCCTTCCAAGACAAAAGCGGAATCAGGATGTCATCGCCCGCCAGATTCTCCCTCTTGTGAAATCCGGTTTCACGGACCGCGCAAGTTTGGCTGCGATGAAAGGAGGTTCGCCTCTCCGATTTTCCGGAATTGCGGGGAATTTCAAAACATTCCCGGATCGGGCAGGCCTTGCCCCGTACTCGCGGGAATATGGCTGGCTGGCCTGGTATCAGGGCACGGTTAGCCCGCCGAAGAAAGGACGATATCGCTTTTGGGGCTATGCCGATAATCATCTGCTTGTCGCGATCAATGGGAAGCCGGTCTTCGAAGGTTCGCGCCGCGACTCTCCCTTCAAAGAGCTGGGAATTCCCCGCACGAACCATCCCTCATATCCCTGCTTGAATGCCATGGCTGGATTTGCCTGCGGTCCGTGGTTCGATTTGGAGGGCGACAGCGTTCAGTTGGATCTCGTGTTTGGAGAGATCATGAATCACCAAACCTCCGGGCTGCTTCTCATCGAGCGTGAAGGGGAGGTTTACGAGGAAACCAACTGGGGACAACCAAGATGGTCGCTCTTTCTGACCGAGGCTCTCTCCAAGGAGGAAATTGCTGAGCTGGAGAATGTGCGCCATCAATTGGAAACGAAACTTTTGGGCTCGTTTTCCGTCCCGGAAGAAGCAATTTGGGAGGTGACGAATGAATAAGGCGCCTTCCAAAATCTTCCTCATTGTCGGACTGTTGACCAGCCCGGTTCTGGGGGACGAAACTGGGATTCCCATTCCAAAGTCGATCGAGCCTTTTTTCGAAACACATTGTTACGACTGCCATGACGAGGCCACAGCGAAGGCGGATCTCAATCTTGAGGACTTGACCCGATCGATTGCCAACAGCACGGATGCGCTGCACTGGCAGGACATCCTCGATCAACTCAACGCGGGTGAAATGCCGCCAAAAAAGAAGCCCCGCCCGCCGAAGGATGAGTTGGCCGGAGTGGTGGGTGATTTGACGGAAGCCTTGCAGGCTGCTCACAAGTTGCTCCGGGACAGCGGTGGAGAGATCGCGCTTCGACGCCTGAACCAGCGGGAATACACCGCGACGATTAAGAACCTCATGGGGATACGGCTCTCGCCTGACAAGTTGCCCGATGACCCCGGCGGACGATTTGACACCATCGGCCAGAACCAATCTCTGAGTGCGATCGAGTTGGAGAAGTATTTTGCTTATGGCCGGGAAGCGGCCCGCACGGCCTTGCATTGGGCCTGTGAACCGAGGCAGGAATCCAAAGTGCTTGAGCGGAAAGAGTTCGCCAACACGGAAGGTCGGAGCAAGCGGATCTACGAAATCATGGAGAAGGTCAGGTTGGTCAAGGAAGAGGGGAAGACCCCTGCTGAAGCCGGACTCACCGACAAGGAGTGGCCCAAGTATGATCCGGATCATCCGAATGCCCAGAAAGCGGTCTGGAGAGGTCAGCGGGAGTATTACGATCGAAACCGTCATATTCACGCCAAGGGCCGCATGCTGTCGCATGATCTGTTGGTGGAAAATGTGTCCGTCTTCGTCCGGCAGGATGCCCGGGCCCACTACCGCGTTCGTTTTTGCGGCGGCGTGGTCGATGGTGTCATGATTCGTCGCGGTGTCCGCCTGATGGAGAAGAACGGCAAACTGGGCGGCAAGCACGGAAGGGCATTCGGGAGTTTTTGGATTCGGGGAACGATCGAAGAACCGTCGACCCATGAAACCCTTTACTACCCTGTGTTTCAGCCTGACTTTCGCCCCGACCACTGGCACCAATCCAGGCGACACCTCTTTGTGCTGGAGGATAAACGCGGTGGGCCAAGCTCCGAGCAGTTCTATCATCACTACCGACCGATCGAGCCGGAAGCTCCCAAGGATACAATCTTTGCCAAGTGGATGGAAGTCGAAGGACCCTTCTACGATCCCAAGTCGCCCTTTGAGAAATTGGTCGAGAAGTATCAAGTGGCGACGGCGACAGATGGGGAGCTCGATTCTGTTGCCAGCCGGTTTTTGGCGGAATTTGCCGAGATCGCGTTTCGTAAACGCGGGCTTCCGGAGGGCTATCAAGACAGGCTCTTCAGCTTCTATCAAGAAAAGCGCAAAGTGGGACTCAGTTTCCGGGAGGCGATCGTCGATCCGCTTGCGATGATCCTGACCTCCACCCGTTTTCTCTACCTGCTGGAACCCCGGGAGAAGGCAGCGAAGGAGAGAGCTCTCGATGCCGTCAGCATGGCGAATCGCCTTTCCTATTTCCTCTGGAGTAGCCCTCCGGATAAGGAACTGTTGCAGTTGGCTGAGAGCGGTGAGCTTCTTCAACCGGTCGTTCTGGAGC
>JAKMEV010000033.1:0-3447 GCA_022425785.1 Akkermansiaceae bacterium
CTTCCGTGCTGATGGTCTGGGCATACGTGGCGGTAACATTGTTGTTGCCACAGGTGGAAATGGAAACTTTACCGACGCTCTGATCGGTCATGCTGATCCTGCGGTTTCGACCCAGACAACTTTCGGAAATACTCAGGTGGCAGTCAGCCGTCTCAATCCGTTCTTCGGAGGAGGTGGGCTTTTTACTGCGACAGAGAATACGGTATTTTCCAGTGGCGGGCTCGGTGCTGGTTCCCAGTTGGAACTCTACATGCCCGCTCGTGCCAACAACCTTATGGATAATACCGTTCGGCTGAACGAGGTTACCGCGGGTTACAACGTGGAGCCTGGTAATTTCGAGGATCCGTTCCCAGGAACAGGAATTTTCGCCGGACGTGATGACGAAGTCTACCTCACCCCAGATTTGTGGTGGGACCAGGCGGGTGTCGCTGCAGAGTTTGGAGTCATTGGCGCAGGGGTATTCCCAACAGATGCTTCTGGAGATCAGGGGGGTGCGATTGTCAATGTTGCTGATCCCGGTGGTCTCTTTAATTTCACCTCACTTGTTGCTGGTGCACTCGGATCCTCCGCATCTGCTTATCGGGGCGGAAACGGAGTTAGTGGATCTGGTAACTACACGATCTACTACGATGCAATCGAGTTGATTACTATAACATCACCGCCCTTTGAGGATTTCGCTTCATTCCTATTCACAGAGAAGTTCGAGTCGTTCGAGCGCTTCACGGAGCTTCTTGATAATGAACTCGCGGGCACTCCTGATTACGCTCTCTTTGCGGGTCTGGGGCTCTTTGAAACCGATGAAGGAACGATCGAAGAGTCGGGAGCTTGGAAGGTTGAGAATCGACTCGACAACATGTTCGGGTCTCGTCGCGACTCCTTCTCTGATGAGGAGGAAGCCGAAGAAGAAGAACGTCGACGCAAGCGTGGCGGACAGGTCGGTTCAATCGGTCTCACCTTCTACGTCTTTGAGCCGGGAACGAATCAGTATTCGAGTTACAGAGTCCTCGGAAATTCACTTGGATCCTTCTATCCGGCGAACTAATACTTCAGAATTCCGAAATAATAGAACTGTCAAAATTCTGAATATTCCTCTTGCGAATCTGTCCGTACTCTTTCAAGATCGAAGACGGTGGAGTGTAAATTTTCACCAACTTCTTTTTGCCGCTAAGAATGAAGAAACTGGTCTACTGTAAGATTTTGGGAATCATGCTCATCGCTATGAGCGAGATGGCTCATGCCCAGTCTTCTGAGTTGGGTGCTCTTCCCCCGATTCCGAATCTGGATCTGGGAGACCCGGAGCGTAAGCTTTCCTGGAAAGAAAAGCGGCAGTTGAACAAGCGCAGGGAAGAGGAGCGCTACGCCACCAGTGTTTACCGGAGAGTGGAAGCAGACACGGGCGGAGCTACACTGGGGCAGCGACTGAAAAGGAGCTCGCAGAATTCACAGGGAGTTCGTTCCTTTCCGACGGAAATTGATGTCGACAATGTTATTGCCTCCTACGACGACGCGATGACTTCGAGCGGTGCACGTCTCAAGCCTTTCGGCGAAGAAAGCGAGTATTGGGTTGGAATGCCTGAAGCGACTCCGGAAGAGACGCTTATTGATCTTCCTCCAATGCCAGACTTGAGAACTCCTGATCAGGTGACTCGGCGTGAGCGAATTCGGAATACGAAAGTTGCCAAGTATGAAGCTCGAAAGGCTCAGCTGGAGTTGAAGCGCCGCGAAAAAGAGTTGGCAAACAAAGCGACAGTGAATCGCCCGCCTGCTGATCCTTCGACGGCTCTTGTCCAGGTTGAGTCCCAGGCGATGATTGATCCGAATTACATTGGCAATCAGGAGGCACCCCAAAAGATTGATAACCAGGGAGCTCTGAAGCCTTTCAGCGAGCAGTCTACTTACTACAAAGATAATCAGGTGGTATACAAAGGAAACACACCGACTAATGCCGTTAAATTCTGGTGGAAGCGGGGTCTGTCGGAACAAGGTGGAGGAGATCCGGATAGTCCAAAATTCCGTTGGGATAATCCATTCCGTGGCACTCGTGACGCCGTTCAGCCTGTCAGCTTCACCCTTCCCGATAGTGATGGCGGTTACTCTTCTGTCACTCGGAGCGAGGATTCGACACCTCTTACATCGAATCTTCGAGGTATTCGTGTGATCGACTCGACGCGAGATGTCACCAAGAGTGGCATTGGTGTTGTTTCCGGCGTTCAGTCGTCGACTGTTGACCTGCCTCCTAAGGTTCAAGCTGTGTTGGAGTCTCGAATTGGTACCTCTTTGAACTTGGCCGGCCTGAATGAAATGGTTCGGGATGCGGTGGTTGCGTATCGTAAGAGTGATCTTCCTGTGGTTGATGTTCTTGTTCCTGAGCAGGAGATCACTTCCGGTGTTCTGCAGTTGGTCATTATTGAAGGTCGTCTCGGTGATGTCATCGTGGAAGGAGCAGCAGGTCGCGTTGAGGGCAGGGCACTTGCCAGCCAGATTAGGACCGAAAGAGGAGATGTAATTCGGGGAAGCCGCCTTACTGAGGATATGGCTTGGATCAACAAGCATCCCACTCGCCAGGTTGACCTGATCTTCAGCCCCGGTGCTGGCTATGGTGAGACTGATGTCATTCTTCGCAGTCAGGCATACAAAGAGCTTTCTGCCTACATTGCTTATGAAAACTCCGGAACCAGCCAGCTGGGTGAGAGTCGTGCTCTTTTCGGAACGAGCTGGACAGGGCCTTTGTTCTTCGGTCGGGATTCCATCCTGAGTTATCAGTTCACTACGAACTTTGACAACGGAGATGCGGATCTTCAAGGGCACAGCGGAGTTTTCTCTCAGTATCTTCCATGGCGTCACCAAGTTACCTTGCTAGCAGCCTATGTTGACAGCAACGCTCAGTTCATGAACCAAGCGGGAGAGATCGTGGATACCAGTGGCGTGAACAAGCAGGTAAGTGGACGTTATGTTATTCCGCTGCCAAATATCGGGCGTTTGACCCACGAGTTGGAACTCGGAATGGACCTCAAGTCCAGCAATTCTGATCTGGGAATTGGTGGGGGAGCGGCTCCGATCCGCTTCGACACGACATCGGAAATTGTTCAATACAGCCTCGGTTATAATATTGTGGCTACAGACAATTCGGGCTCATGGAAGGTCGACACTGAAGTTGTTTCGAGTCCGGGTGATGCAACCTCGAAGAACCGTGATGCAATCTTTGCATCTCAGCGTGGTGGCGCCAAGTCTAGCTATACTTACGGACGCGTTCTCATCGAGCGTAACCAGAAGTTGCCAAACGAGTGGTCGTTGCTTGCGCGTTTGCAAGGACAGGCCTCCAATGGAAACCTACTTGCGAGCGAGACGATCGGAGCTGGTGGTTATGACACGATTCGTGGATTTGAGCAGCGAATCGTGCGAGGCGACAACGGAGTCGTAGGAACTCTCGAGCTTCGCACACCTACT
>JAKMEV010000040.1:0-17364 GCA_022425785.1 Akkermansiaceae bacterium
CCATCCATTTTTCGTCGCGGCGCAATTTCACCCCGAGTTCAAATCGAAGCCCAACTCTCCTCATCCCATCTTCTCTAGCTTCGTCAAGGCCGCCCTTGAGAACTCATGAACGCCTCCCGCCTCATTGTTGGACTTGAGGGACCCGAGCTTACCCAGGAAGAAATCGCGCTCTTCACCGAGATCCGACCGGCGGGATATATTCTCTTCTCCCGCAATCTCGTTTCGCCAATCCAGATTCGCGATCTCACCGACTCTCTCACAGCACTCTCAAGCGACATCCCCTTCATCTCCATCGACCAGGAAGGCGGCCGGGTTTGGCGCACCAAGGAATTTAGCGCAGCGCCACCCGACGCGGCCACCTTTGCGGAAAAAGCCACATCCAAACAGATTGCCTGCTTTGGAGCCTTCAGCGGACAACTCCTCGAACTCCTCGGGATCAATTTCAACTTTGCCCCCGTCCTCGACCTCGATCATTTCCCGAAACAAAACAACGGACTCCGTGGTCGCTGCTGGGGAAATGGCTCTCAAGACGTCATCAACAAAGCAGGCGTCTTCAACCGATGGATGCGCAAGCAACGAATCCTCTCCTGCGGAAAACATTTCCCCACCAACGGACTCGCCTTGAGCGATCCACATCACGACCTCCCAGTCGCCGATGTCACTATCGAGGAACTCCTCGCCAACGACCTTCTCCCCTATACCGCGCTCATGCCCGAGTTGGACGCTATTATGGCCTGCCATCTGAACTTCCCAAAAATCGACCCCAAGTATCCGGCATCACTCTCCCACAAAATCCTGACCCGCCTACTCCGCGACCAACTCGGATACGAGGGACTGATCCTAACCGACGACCTCGATATGGGAGCGATCGTCAACCACTACGGCCGAGGACCCGACATCCGTCTCGCCCTCGAAGCCGGGGCCGACATCGCCATCGTCTGCCACAACTTCGCCAAGCTCCGCGACGTTCTCCCACAACTCGACGGCATCGATAACTGGGACACCCAGAACCGGATCGAGAAAGTTTCCAAGCGACTCAAACACCCGCCCAAGTTCACTCAAGAAAAGTGGGATGCCGTGAACGAAAAGCTCACCGACCTTACCCGCGAAGTCATCGGCCAGGACCGCTTCGACCCCGAACGCCCTACGCAAAGCCCGGTCGAAGATTACTGAGATCTAACGCCGTCTTTTCTTCCCACTCTTATTCGCGGGTGGCGATTTCTTCTTGGCCCCGAACTTGTCCTTCTTGAATTTCCCCGCTGATTTCTTTGCGGCGGTTTTTCGGCCACTCTTCTTTTTGCCAGCGGTTTTTTTACTGGTGAACTTTCGAGCCCCTTTCTTCTTCGGGCTTTTCCCACCGATTACTTGGGTGATCTTGAAGTTGACCCGCTTGTTGATCTGATCGACTTCTTCGACAACAATCTTGATTCGCTGGCCCGCCTGGAGCACCTCTCCTCGACGGCTGGCGAAGCGGTCTGAATTGGGTTCGAAGAACCAATGTCCTGCCGGGAAGCCTTCGCGTTTCACGAGACCGCGTTGGAGAATATCGGTGCACTCCATGAAGAGACCCATGGCACGCACTTCGGTAATGATCCCTTCGAATTCCGGCGGCGGTTCCTCCCTGGAGGACAACTCAAGCCACTCAAGAATTTTCATTCGGCGGCTTTCGCTTTCGGCATCGGAACTGGTTCGCTCGGTATTCGAAATGTGTTCGGCAATTTCGATGCAGCGCTTCTCGTTGGGCGTCCAATCAATCTTGGCCGGACGATTCTGCAAGAGAGGTTGCAAGGCACGATGCATCACGAGGTCGGCGTAACGACGAATCGGACTGGTGAAGTGAGCGTAGTCGGACTTGGCCAACCCGTAGTGGCCGTCTGGCGTCGAGAGATAACAGGCACGTTTGAGGCTCTTGAGAAGACCGACCTTAATCGCGGGCTCTTCCAGCGAGCCTTTGGCATCGTTAATCAGCTTCTGAATGTGCTTTCGATTGGTGAGATTCCCCGGCTTGTAGCCATGCGACCGCGCCATCTCAGCAAACTCGTTGAGCTTATCGGGATCGGGATCTTCATGCACTCGATAGATCGTAGCCTTCCCGGAATTTTTGACTTTGCGAGCGACCGCTTCATTGGCGGCCAACATGAATTCCTCGATAAGCTGATGACTCTCGTTGTATTCCTCCCGCTTGTATCCGGTGGGAACGCCTTGCTCATTGAGAACGATACTGACCTCAGGCATATCGAGATCGAGACCGCCGTTTGCGAAGCGCCGTTTGCGAAGGACACTCGCCAATTCCCAGGCCTCGCGAATTAGATCGCCCAAATCACCTCCGGTTCGGGGACGCTCGAGGATTTCCTGCGCTTCTTCGTAGGCATATTTTCGCGGAGTACAAATCACGGCATCGTGAAAACTCGCCGAGACCATGCGGCCATTCTTATCGAAATTCATGAGCGCACATTTCGTGAGACGATCCTCCTGCGGCACGAGCGAACAAAGCCCGTTGGAAAGTTCTTCTGGAAGCATCGGGATGACTCGGTCGACGAGATAAGTGGAATTCCCCCGCGCCTGTGCTTCAACATCGAGAATACTACCGGGCTTCACGTAATGGGAAACGTCAGCAATATGGACCGCCAACTGCCATCCTTTGTCGGTCTTGCCAACCCAGACGGCGTCATCGAAATCCTTCGCAGTCACAGGATCAATCGTGATGACCGGGCGCTTGCGCCAATCGTCACGTCGATCGATTTCGCTCTGCGGAACACTGTCGGGAATCTCCTGCGCGGCCTTCACCACTTCGGGCGGAAAGCTTTGATTAATGCCATGTTGTTGAATGATCTCGACAACATCGACTCCCGGATCGCCGGGCCAACCGAGAATAGCGACGACCTTTCCTTTAGGTAAATCATTGGCGTGTTTCCATTCTGTGATTTCAACAGAAACAATCTGACCCGACTTGGCATCGGGCGGACTTTCCACGCTGATGCTCGACGGAAGTCGTTCATCCTTGGTCTTCACCGAAGAGAATTTCCCTTTCTTGATCAAGGTCCCTGTCACGCGACCGGAACGACGTTCGACAACTTCGATGACCCTCGCTCTATATTCATCCAGCGCTCTCTGCTTCCCTTTGTTTGGAACCAGCTTGGCCATGACAATGTCGCCATCAAGAGAGGTGTCCAATCCCCGAGACGAAACATAGTACCGATCGGGATCCTTGAGATCGATCCCGCTGGCAATGTTTCCTTCGTCGGTCTGGCTGACAATGAACCAGCCATGCCCTGAGGGAGTGAGCCTGATTTTCCCAATGAGCCCTTCGCTGGTCTTTTCCTGCTTACTCAGACTGTATCGGCTCTTCTTTCCGATCGAAATCTCACCGGCGTCCTGCATCCCTTTGATTAGCTCACGAAGCTTGCTACGCAAATTCCCGGGCACCTCCAGGGCACGCGCGATTTCGCTCTTATTCAACGGCCGCCCTCCCTCCTGTCCCAAAAGCTCTCTAATCCTCTTCTTCAATTCCGCCTTACTGGCCATGGCAAAGCTTCTCATGTTTTCTGCCAGTCACAACCATCGATCAAAAATCACTGGAATTAATCCCAACCCCAGCGAGGTGTGGTTACAATGTATTTTCTCCCCTGAATCTTGTGGCAAAACCAAACGAACCAGATATTTCGCCTTCAATAGATCCAGGGAAAGTAGTGCCCCCAACTACAACGAGCTTGAGCGAAGCGACACCCACGTCCGACTCTACGGACCCGGAAAAAACGAAGATGAATCCGCCCGCCTCTCTCCTAAAATTCGACTACGATTTCAATCAGAGTAACGAAAAACCTCCCTCACTGGTCGGTAACTCACAATACGGTCATCGGGTCCTGATCTAGCGGCCGGCAAGGACGATGGGACCGGTTTGGGGAAAAATCACGACAACGTGAGAGCTACGAATAAAGCGGGCCAAAAAAGCGCTGGATTATCTGCCCACCCGACTTACTCTGTATGGACATTGTAGGCGCCTAGCAACCTATGGTTGCATTGACTACCGGAAACCGCTTAGTCTGCGCCTCTCCTGCAAAACCACACAAGAAATAATCCATGACTTACACCAAATCGACTCTTTCCCGCCGCTGCGGCTTCACCCTTGTTGAGCTCCTCGTCGTGATTTCCATTATCGCCGTTCTTGCTTCGCTAGGATTCGCAGGCTTTAACATGGCGATTCAGAAAGCCAAAAAGACCTCCGCGAAAGCCGCCATCAGCAGCTTGGTCCAAGCTTGTAACGACTATTACGAAGATGAGTCCCAACTTCCCCTCAATGAAGGAGCCACCGCTGACCAAGAACGTATCTCCGACAACGAATTGATGTCGGTTCTGGTCGGACTTGAATCTGCCCGGGAAGAAAACCCGACTGGAACCACTTACTTCAAATACAAGAAGGCCTCCGGAAAAGGACAGACCAAATACGACGGGCTTGATCGCAACAAAAGCCGTGCACAACTCTATGGTCCCTGGAAGAACAGACAAGAAAGTGACCGCTTCTATCGTCTCATGATGGATTACGACTTCGATGAGGAAATCGACGAACCGTCTAATATGGGCAATGAAACCCAATTTGGTCAACGTGTTCTTGTCTACCATCTGGGTAAAGATGGCGAGGCCGGTCCCGGGAAAAACCAGGACAATGTTTACAGCTACAAGGAACGCTAATCGCTCTTCGAGCTAAACTTTCAGAAGCCGGTTTCTCCTCATGGAGGCCGGCTTTTTTACATGCAAGGAACTAGAATTCCATCCCGCATCCCATGGATCTTTTTCTTGTCGGCAGGCACGATGGTCGCAAGACAACCACCCAACTTGGTTTGCCCTTGCCCATCAACGAAGTAATACGGACACAAGCGAGCCCTCCCAACCATGATCCGTTTTTCTCCGGTTTCCGAATCAAAATAGGGATGTTCTACCAACTTTGTTTCCTGGAATTCCTGCACCACCCAAGGTTGGGTTGAGAATTCCTCCTGGGCATGAGCGATTGCTGACTGCCATTCCGACGATGCCACATCATGTCCGATGATCACACCACGGGATCCCCAGGCCAGTTCGCTAAAGCCGCTGACCTTGAGCACGAGACGACGGTCTTTCTGGCTGAAGCCCCCTACTTCATCCCACGACGCCACCTCAAGCCTCGGCAAGGCCGCGTGAGGAGGGATTTCCGAAGGATCGACGACCCAACCAAATGGGAGTAATTCCTGAAGGCGTTGGAGATGGCTTCCTCTCAGTTCCTTACTCCATACTTTTCGCAAAGCTGGCGTCCAGAAAACATCCACCCATATCCTCTCCTCAAAGTGAGGCTTGAAAGGCGGAGTCACCCCTCCGCTCGCCGCAAGATGCTTCGCCCCGGGAATGGCTGGCAAATCAAACAATTCGAAAAAGCGATACACTTCCCGATCTCCCCCCGCCCACTTTTCGGCCTGACTCACCGAAAACTTTCCACCCAAGGCCTCCACCAACCATTCCATTTCGGGAAGATAGTCACCCGATTCCTCGGAGACGAGAATCTCCGCGCCCTCGGGAAATAATGAGGCAAATCCCTCCAGCATCCCCTTTTCCCCGCCGAAAATCTCAAATCCTCCCCGGGCATACATTTTGCTCAGCCAAGCTAGGGTCCCCATTCCACCGGGAACGCCATCAAGCTCGGACGCCGTGAATCCATCCTCTGTCAGCAAAAGATCCGGGCGAATGACCCGCGGGGCCACTCCGGCCTGTCCCGGATCCCGCTGATGAGCTACCAACCAGTCCGGCTTTCCGGCATCCAGAAGCCCCGAAATCCACTTAGGCAATAAACCCCTGGCGCTTTGGCGATATATCTCGTCCCCTGCTTGCTGAAAGCGATGGAGCGGATGTCCCAGACCGTTGAGAATCTTGCGCTGCCTTTTTGAGAGCTCAAACGGCCTTGGCGACCACAACCATTGTCGGTCGGCAAAGAATCCCTTGTCGGGAGCAGCTTCCTTCAGCGCATCAAGTGTTAAGTCCGCCACGTCAGCACAAATCTAGCAATGAGACCCCAGACATCAACCCTTGGCTTGAAAGTTTCACCTCAGGAAATCGTAGATCGATGATCTTTGCCATTGTCCTTGGCCAGATCCCCAGTATTCACAACTCCGTCACATGTTTTTCCTCAAGAAGATGTTCCAGCTCCGGGACCAAGTGAACCCGGATGCCGAAAAGCCCTTCCTCGACCATCTCGAGGATCTGCGGATCATGATCACGCGGATTACGCTGACCCTCCTGGTCACGACCATCGCCTGCTTCCTTTATAAGGACACACTGATGAATGTCATCCGGAAGCCCATTGATGAAGTCTGGGTGACCAAACAGGAATCACTCCTCCCGGAGGAGCTTGATCTTAATTTGGAGAAGTGGGAGAAAGCCCTCGCCTACGCCTCCGTGTCGCCACAGCTGGGTGCTTACGACAACAAGATCCAAGAAGATTGGTGGTCAACAATCGATGACCCCAAACAGCGCACCTTGACCGAAGCCACGGTGCTCTATCGGGCAGCCAAAGAACTCCCTGAAAAAGAACGCAAAGGTTTCCTGGAATCCCTTCCCGACAACAAAGCTGATGCCCGCGCCTCAGCACTCCTTCTTCTCGAGACCAATCCCTCCGCCAACCTAAATGAGAAAGGGAATCTCCGTCTGATGAGTTCCTTTAAGCCGACGGAAACATTCATGCTCACGATGAAGCTGGCCTTCTTTGCCGGCATCGTCATCGCTTTCCCCTTCATTCTCTACTTCATCCTTCAGTTTGTCCTGCCTGGTCTAAAAGCTGAGGAGCGCAAAGCTCTCTGGCCGGCCCTTGCTATCGGCTTCGGACTCTTTCTTTGCGGCGTTCTCTTTGCCTACTTCTACGTCCTCCCGAATGTCCTCACCTTCTTTTACGACTGGGGAAAGGAAATCGGAGTCTCCAATGATTGGCGTATCGGTTACTATATTTCCTTTGCCACCACCTTTGTCCTGATCTTCGGACTGGCCTTTGAACTCCCCGTCGTCGTAATGACCATGGTCAAACTTGGGATTCTCAGTCACAGCACGATGCGGGAAACCCGCTCTTACGCCATTCTCGCCATCTTTGTCATTGCGGCTCTCATCACCCCGACTCCCGACATTATGACTCTCTCATTGTTGGCGGTGCCAATGTGCCTTCTCTACGAGATCTGTATTTGGCTGTCCTACTTCCACGAAAAGAAAGTTCGTCGCGAAGAAGAAGAGGAAGAGAAAGAGCGCATGGAGCGACTCCTTTCCAAGCCAGGTGAAGCCTCCCTGAGCGAAGGAGGAGATCACAGCGATCACGATGACTACGATCATTCTGATCATGATGACTACCATCATGACGACTACCATCATCATGAGGATCACGAGTATGATCACGATTCAGAGGACGACTACGACCATCACGACGATGAGGATTATCTCAATTACTCCGGAGAACACCAGAATCCGGATGAGGACCCTGATCACGATCCCCACCTTCCTGACGAGGATATTCCGGATGAGGAAAAAGATCGGGACTGATGCTGGCCATCTTCTTCAAACCCTCATAGAAAACTGTCATGCAATCAATGACTGGCTTCGGCCGAGCGGAATACGCCACGGAAAATCTCATTGCCAGGATTGAGATCGCATCTGTCAACCGGAAGCAGGCCGATATCGTTTTCAATCTGCCCCGGGAACTAGGTGAGTTGGAAGCAGAAATGCGGAAGTTACTCCTCTCCGAAATTTCACGGGGCCGGGTCAATGTATCAATCCGTCTGGAACAGGTCGCCTCCTCCCAAGGACAAATCTCGCTTGATCTCCCCCGAGCACAGGCCCTGGAAAATATTTTCTCGGAATTGTCCGAGGCCCTGGGTCGCGACATTCAAGCCGCTGCCGGAGATTTCCTTCGCGCCCCCGGAATCATAAATTCCGATGACCAGGGACTCGACCCCGGGGATGCCAGAGAGGCCATTCTTCCGGCTCTCAAGAACGCTCTGGAAAAATTAACAGAAATGCGCCGTCTTGAAGGAGCTGATTTGAAAAGTGATCTCCTTGGCCGTCTCGATGTCATCGCCTCTCACGCCAAAATCATCGGCGAAGCCACCGGCAATGTTGTTTCCCGTCAACGGGAACTTCTGCATCAACGCCTGAGTGAGGCGGGACTTGAATTGGATCTCAACGATGAACGATTACTCAAGGAAATCGCAGTCTTCGCCGAGCGCTGTGACATTTCCGAGGAGACCACCCGTCTCGGCTCTCATCTGGGGCGCTTCCGGGAATATCTGGATAGCCCGGATGCTGTGGGCCGCCCTCTCGATTTCCTTTGCCAAGAGATCAACCGCGAATTGAACACCATGGGGTCCAAGGCCAATGACGCGGGCATCGCCCAAAATGTTGTTCTCGCAAAAACGGAGCTCGAGAAGGTCCGTGAACAGGTGCAGAATGTCGAATAAGGGTGAACCTTTTCTTCTCCCCTCGCACCCTGAGCGAAGCGGAATGGCTTTTTGCGTAAGGTGAAGCCTTACCTCTAGACATCGAGTTCGGGGGCGTTCAATTCCCCTAAAAAATCCCGTCCTGCGATCCCAGACAACATCTCGAGCTCGTTCTTCAAACTGACTCTTGCCGCAGAGGCCGCCGCTTCCTCGCGTCCACAAGGAGTCATGCTCGCGAATTGCTTCCGGTCCTGAGAGGAACTCAAAATCGTGAGAAGCGGGCGATCATTTCTCTGCGTGAGTAAAACAGGGTGCATCCAGCAAGAAGTCGGCTTATAAAACCAAGGATGCTTTCCCTCTTCCATCGCCCTGAGCTGCCAGAAACAGCGATGCTCTGAGTCCAAAAAAACGCAGCGGGTTTTCGGGAAATAATCAGGGAAATCTTCGGCCAACTCATCCTCAGCCGCCGGCACCGTTTTAGTCTTCCACGAACCATCCGGCAAGCGCATCAGGCCATCCGCACCACTTAAAGAGGATAACACGTCGGCTTCTTCCGAGCCCAAAATGACGCCATCATGGCAACAGGTCGCACGACATTTCGCCAACTCGCAAAGCGGTAATTTTTGTTCGAATGCGGCGTGATCAAGAGCAGACTCCCGAAGCTGTCGCGCCAACTGATTGACGGTCTCACTGAACGCCGTGGAATGTTCCGACATCTTAAATTAGCGGAAATGCAACTTCCTTGCTTGCCCCGGGCTCTCAAAAATCAACTTGCTAGCGACGGAAGACTCAACTGGCGCCTGATTTGGCGGAACCGCCTGAACCAGAGGCTGGCTCGGAGTTGGCGCCGGGATAGAGGCTTGATTGGAAAACGCAGGAGTCGGCATCAAAGGCTGGCTCGGAGCCGGATTGGGCACGAAAGACTGGGTGGGCTCAGGAGGCGGAGCCACCATCATCAAAGCTTGAGTTGGCTCAGGAGGCGGCGGAGTCATCAATTGACCATAATGCGGCGCAGGATCGGTCTCCGCTGTCATCGGAATAACTTCACAATTCTCGGCTTGTGTCACCAGGTTGCTCAACTCAGTGCGGGCGTCTTTCCCTCCTCCCGGAGGAACTCCCATGGCCCAATCAAGAAACCAATTTTGAACATCGATATTGAAAGTTTCAACCGGGTGCCCTCCCCGTCCACTAGTTAGGATCACATCACGGGCCCGGAACGAAATCGCGGAAGCACGATCTCCGAGGGCATCAATCAATGCCTGTCCGTGATCTGCCAGACGCTGGATATCAGGGGGAGTGAGTACTCCGCTATTCATCCGGTCATCCAAATATTCTCCATCCCACCATGCCCTCGCCACCCAGGGCATCCCGTCGATTTCATCGAGACCTCCGTCAATAACCGGCCTCAAACACCCGTGGTTGAGGCGCTTCAACTCCTTGAGAGCCGCGTCAAAACAAGAATCCTTCAGATTCGCCAAGATCGATTTGGTGAAAATGAAACGCGAGATGGCATACCGAAAGCCATTGCACCCGCGAGCCTTGTAAACCACTTGGTTAGGAGACTGCAGGAGCATTTCCTCGATTACATAATCGATTTCCACCACTCGATCAAATCACTGATCGCAGTAAAAATCTATCAAGAATGTGAACTTTCCCAAAAAAATATTCCGCGACTTCAGCTCATTCCAGCCTAGAATTTCCCCGTGAGGTTTTCCCGTATCGTATTCCCACTCTTTGCTACCCTCCTCGCCCTTGGCAATGGAGACGCAGTCGAAATCAGGGTTGCTACCTACAACGTGCGCCTTGGTCTGGGGACTGGAGGTGATCTGGAAAGAGACTCAGCGGAAGCCGTCATCGCCCGGGTCGATCCCGACGTCATCGGGCTTCAAGAGATCTACTCAGCCGATCGGTCCGGGAGTCCCAGCAATCTCGATGATCTGGCGATCTCTCTCAATTATCCCCATGTGTTCATTCCCTCGGGCGCAATCGACACCCAAAGCCGGGTGGTCATTCTCTCCAAGTTCCCTTTTCTGAACTCGTGGAGCATTCTTTCTCCTGCGGGAGCAAATGATATGACCCGTGCCGCGTCCGCTGTCCAGATTGATCTCCCCGGAACCGACGCCGATCCGGTGATCGTCAACGCCCACTTGAAATGCTGCCTTGAACCCGACGACTCATTCCGCCGCGCGGTCGAGATGTTTCGCATCAATGATTTTCTCGTTGATGAAGGATTCAACAGTTCCGATAATATATTCTTTCTCGGTGATTTCAACCTCATTGGAAGTAGCTGGACCTACGACTCCCTCCCCCCGGACCTCCCGGTGAGCTATCAACTGGGAACCGACGTCAGCTTCCCAGTCAACTATTCTCCTGATCCCACGAGCTACTTCACCTCTCTTGCCCTAACCAATCCAGGCTTTTTGCAACAAAACGGCAGTTCGAGCGCGACTCACAATTCCGGCTCCACCTTGGATTACATTCTTGTCTCAAATCCAATCGCAAGCCGAGGAACTCAAACTGAGATCTACAAAAGCAGTCTCGACTCCTCCTTTCCCGGCCTCTCCAAATCCGGAACACCCTTGCCCGCCAGCACCAGTAACGATGCCTCGGATCACTATTTACTTTTCGGCGACTTCGACATTGATGGCGGCGAAACTCTCTCGATGAGCCTTTCAACAAATACGGCCACAGAATCATCTCCGCCGATCAACCTGACTATCACCTT
This sequence comes from Akkermansiaceae bacterium, assembly GCA_022425785.1. Taxonomy (GTDB): domain Bacteria; phylum Verrucomicrobiota; class Verrucomicrobiia; order Verrucomicrobiales; family Akkermansiaceae; genus SW10. The sequence continues at coordinate 11,164 of JAKMEV010000040.1, forward strand.
GCCGCAGACTCCGGGAATCGGCGAGACGGTCACGGTAACCTTAACCAGCTCCGATTCATCTGAGCTCACACCCGAGGCCACCTCCCTCGTCTTCACCAGTGGACAATCGAGTGCCAGCACAACCCTGAGACCCCGCCCAGACCTCCTTCTCGATGGCAGTCAGTCAGTCGACATCCAAGCCTCGGCCAGCGGATTCAATAGTGTTTTCGCAACAATCACCGTCGCCGATTCCGATACCAGCATCTATCAACTCACCCAAATCAACGCGCCTTGGCTCCAGACCTTCGAAGGGTTTCAAGGAGAGCAGAATCCAGCAGCATGGGATGTAACCAATAACAATTGGCAGGGACCCGATGATGGCACAATGGAGATGAGAGGACCCCGTTCCTACGGTGGCTCATCATTGGGAAATTTTTCCGGCAGCGAAGATCTCTTTACCGCGACCTTTCAAAACCTGACTGGATCAGCTATCAAATCCTTGTCCGTTTCCTATCTCGCCCAACAATGGCGGAGCTTTCAAAACGGCTCCCTCGATCAATGGATCGTTACCCTCATCGACAACGGAGTTCGAACAGAAATACCGGACCTCACATTTACCTCAGAAACAAATCAAGCCACTGGAGCTCTCGAATCACCTCTCGAGCAAACACTCCAGGGGCTCATCACCGGAATAAACATTCCACCCGGCGCCAGTATTCAACTGGAATTTCAAGCTACTCCGGGAACTCCCGGCGGGAGCGAACCTGACGATGTCTTCATCAACGAAATCCACTACGACAATGACAGTGTGGATATCGGTGAGTTTGTCGAAATCGTCGTGGGACCGGAATACTCAAACGACCTCTCCAATATTGAACTGGTCCTCTACAATGGAAATGGCGGAGGCACTTATAACACCACCCGGACTCTCGCCAATTTCATGCAGGGGACAATTTGCGATTCCTGCCACCACATTTTCTACAGCGAGATTTCTGGGATTCAAAATGGCGCCCCTGACGGAATGGCCTTGATCGTCGATGGTGTGGTGAAACAATTTATTAGTTACGAAGGCAGCTTCACCGCAACCAACGGACCGGCATCAGGAGCGACCTCAACCGACATCGGGGTATCCCAAACATCGTCCACTCCGCCTGGCATGGACAGTCTGGGATTGACGGGGGACGGTTCAGAAGCGGTCGATTTCAGCTGGAATGTTCTCTCCGGAGTGCACACGCCCGGCCAGCTCAATCCTGGACAATCGTTCAGCGCCGGTTCCGCTCCGCAGGGAATCGCCATCGACAATCTCGTCCTCATTCCATACGCCCAGTCACACGAACTCCTTCCTAATGGTATTTCAGCGATCGACTTGATCACATCTGGCAACGTCAGACTCTCAATCCCGACCTGGAATGGCTTCGACTATAGTTTGGAGAGTTCCTCAGATCTCATCACTTGGACTTCTCGTGCCAATCTGAGTGGTAACGGAGAAATCTGGAGGCCTGATTTCCCCTATGAAGTGAATCAATTCTTCCGTCTTAACATTTCGCCTTCCGATTAGAATCTCACAATGATTCAGGCCCAAACGAATCGGGCAATAATTCCCCTAGGGACATTTCTTTTACCAGAGTGCCATTCTCGTCGGCCATCAGGACCCGCATTGATGCAGGACAAAACTCATTAATCACCTGTCGACATGCTCCACACGGGCTCCCGCCTCCTTTGACCGATATTGCCAAAAGCTCAAACGTAGATTCACCCTGACTGATGGCATTGGCAATGGCAACCCGCTCGGCGCAATTGGTCAGCCCATACGAGGCATTCTCAACATTACATCCGGAATACACAAATCCGGACTCGCTCAATATCGCAGCACCCACAAAAAAATTTGAATAAGGCGCATGAGCAAATTCCCGCGCTGCTACCGCCAGCTTAATAAGTTCTTGATCGGTCATGAGATTCTCACGGCTGCCTCGAGGGCAATTTTCATCATCCCGGTAAAGCTCTTTTCCCGCTCCTCACTCGAAGCACTCTCTCCCGTCCGAATGTGATCACTCACCGTGCAAATCGCCATTCCCTTCGCCCCATACTCCGCGCAGACACCAAATAAACCCGCCGCTTCCATTTCCACCGCCAAAACTCCCATCGCCTCCATTCGATCAAACATCTCGGACTGCGGAGTATAAAAAAGATCTGCCGAAAAGAGGTTCCCAACTTTTACGGGGATCTCCAGCTCACGAGCTGCAAGAACATGAGCCTCCACCAAGTCGTAGTCGGCAATCGCTGCAAAATCATACCCACCAAATCGCGCCCGGTTCACTCCGCTATCGGTGCACCCTCCCATCCCGATTAAGACATCACGAAGCTTAACTGATTTGGAAACAGCCCCGCAACTACCAACGCGAATGAGATTCTTCACGCCATAATCCGTGATCAGTTCCTTGGCATAAATCGAGATCGATGGAATCCCCATTCCACTTCCCATGACGGAAACCGGCGTTCCACGATAAACTCCGCTATAACCGAACATATTCCGCACTCCATTCACTTGCACCACCTCATCGAGAAAGGTCTCAGCGATAAACATCGCCCGCAAAGGGTCTCCCGGAAGAAGAATGGTTTCCGCGAAAGCTCCCTCCTTGGCTTCAATGTGTGGTGTCGGCATGAGAAAACTCTACAAGATCGATTGCCCCTCGTCCATCTTCACTCCCAGCCAATCACCAATTGTTGCACCAACGTCACTAAAAGTGTCCCGAATTCCGCCATTCCCCGGACCAGCACCATGAATTAACACCGGCACTCTCTCACGGGTATGATCTGTCCCCCTCCAAGTTGGGTCGTTTCCATGATCCGCCGTGATCACGAGCAGATCATCCTCCTTTAACTCATTCAGAAAGCGCTCCAGCTCCTCATCCCATTCCTCCAAGGCAAGACCGTATCCCTTCGGGTCCCGTCGATGCCCGTAGAGCGTGTCAAAATCGACAAAGTTGGTCATCACCAACTCACCGGAACCCATCGCTTCACGACTTCGCTCCCAAAGCCTGTCGTGTCCACTGGCTTTCAATTCATCATTAAACCCGGCATGCGCAAAAATGTCACCAATTTTGCCCACTCCACAAACATGCCTTCCGCTTTCCTTGGCAAGCTCCAGCACCGTCGGCTTCGGCGGAGTGACCGCATAGTCTTTCCTGTTTCCGGTTCGTTCAAAACTTCCTGCCTCCCCAATAAAAGGTCGGGCAATCACACGCCCGATATTCTCGTCCATCAGTAACTCCCGCGCAACTTGACATAGTTTGTAGAGACGCTCCAATCCAAATGCTTCTTCATGTGCCGCGATCTGAAAAACCGAATCAGCCGAGGTATAAAAAATCGGCTTTCCCGATTGCACGCTTTCCCCGCCAAGTCGCGCGACGATTTCCGTCCCACTGGCATGACAATGCCCCAGCGATCCACTCAGGTCACACCGCTCATAAAGCTTCTCAAGAAGCTCTTTTGGAAAACATTCTCTTTCGTTTGGAAAATATCCCCAATCCCAGGTCGCCGGAACACAGGCCAATTCCCAGTGACCACTCGGTGTGTCTTTCCCGGTCGAGATCTCGGTAGCCGCCGAATAATGACCAATCACGTCCTGACCGCGCCACCCCTCAGGGAATCGTCCATGGACCAAGCGATAGGCTTCGCCCAACCCCAAGCGCTGCAGGTTGGGCAAATCGAGCGATCGCCCTTCATTCGTGATAAACCACGCCGCAATATGCCCCAAAGTATCACTGCCCTCATCGCCAAAGGCCTCCGCGTCTGGGGCCCCACCAATTCCTACCGAATCCAAGATGAACCAAAAGACGCGCCGCATGTCCGAGTCTAGGATCGCAAGGAAAGGATGACAATAACAGCGTGGAATTTACTCCTCTTTGGGGCTTCTCGGAATCATGTTCTCGAGATTAGAAAAGCGACCTTCAAGCTGGCTCCGATAAAGCTCCAACTGGCCTTCAGTCAACACAGGACGCAAGAGTTCAACCTGCTCAGTCACCGATTTGGCCATTGCTTCCGCTGCAAAATCCTTAATCGATTCCCCATTGAGCTGATCACCAGTCGCCATTTTTTCGAGACCCTGATTGGCAATCGAGGAAATCATTCCCTGAAGTGCTGGATCGAGAGACACTCCGGACTGCTTGGTGAATTGCTTAATCATCGATGAGACATCCGAACTTTCTTCAAGCCCTTCGAGGCGATTTGCGTAAATGATTCCGTATGCGTCGTTACGCTGCTCGGGAGTCAGCATGAGATCTTCCTGCAAGGTTGCGAGCTGACGAAGAGCTCCGGCTTCCGCGCTATTTTGAGTCTGACGACTCTCAAAATTCTTATACTTTTCCTTTTGCTCGGGCGAAAGCATTTCAACCATTGATTCCTCCAGAGCACGCCCACTCATGATAGCCATGGCTCGTTTTGCGGTATCGGAAACAGCCGCCGGATCATTTCCCTCAACACCACCTCCCATCGATTGCATTTCATCAAACTGCTTATCCGCGATTTCGAGCAACTTTTCCTGCTGTTCTTTATCTAGGCCAAGAGCCGCGCTCCATTTAGCCATTTTGTTGGTGAGGCGATCCATCTGGCGCTCACGCATCTCATTGCGGAATTCCTCCCGACGCCCTTCAATCTCTTCCGGATCAATTTCGGCTACTCTTTCTGCAATACGATCAGTAATTTCCCTGCTCCTGCCAACCATACCAGCGGCCCCTTCTTTCTGGTCCCCACTCCCGGTGGATTCAACCTTTGGATCTTTTTCAGCCGGGGTATCTGCGGTTTCCTCACTTCCGGATGGCCACATTTTCATAATTGCAACAGCCGCAACTGCGCCCATGACGGTTCCACCGCCGATAAGGAGATTCTGTTTGGATTTCATCGATTTAGTAGTTGGGATTTCAAACGGCCGCTCGCTGAGCTTCCAAAGTTAATGCGAATCCAACCCAGATAAGGTTACAAAAAAAGAGGAAAATCTCTAAATTTACCATTTTAATGATTTCTTCTCCCGAAATAAGGGTATCCGTTTTCCGCGAGATCAAACTCAACCCAGAGATCACCCTTCGAAATCGACACTTTCTCATTATCTAAGCCAGCACCCTTCCACTATGACAAAAGCACCGGCCTCGTTATGGGACCGAATTTTGTCATCCTTATTCAAATCGAAGCCGCGCCCAAAAATTGCTTTGGGAAATAATTGCATCGCTCCTTTAACGAGGAAAAAAATCTTAATGCTCTCACCCAGAAATCACTTCATAAACCACCGGCTGCCCGCTGCTTTGATCTTCCGAAAGCGAAATCGCGTTTTGAACCCGAGCAATGGCTCGCGCCGCGTCATCTTCGCTTCGCGCATGGACCTGACAGAGAGCTTCGCCCTCTTCGAGATTTTGCCCGAGTTCCACAAAGCCGCTAAGCCCAACGGCATAGTCAATGCCATCCTCGGCACGCTTTCGTCCGCCGCCCAACTCCACTACCGCCATTCCTAGCTCACGAGTATCGATTCGGTCCACCCAACCACCGGAGAGAGCGGGCACCTCTGCCCTCACTTCCGCAACGGGCAGATATTCCATCGGACGTGCCACCAAGTCCCCTGGCCCACCGAGCCCCGACACCATTTTTTCAAACACCTCGGCGGCTTTCCCCGAATCGAGCGCCTTCTTCAATTGCGCCCGGGCTTCGTTTCGTTCCTTCGCCAATCCCCCCAGCACAAGAAGCTCCGCCGAGAGACTCATCACCACCGAGTCGAGACGAGAACGGGTATTTTCACCTCGGAGAAATCGCACCGCATCCAGCACCTCCAGGGCATTTCCGGCACTTGCAGCCAAGGGTTCGTTCATGTCGGTAATCAGGGCGCTCGTTTTCACGCCCGCGCCATTGGCCACCCCAACGATACTCTCCGCAAGCGCTTTCGCTCCTTCATATTCGCTCATGAAAGCACCACTTCCGGTTTTGACATCCATCACCAGCGCGTCCAAGCCCGCCGCCAGCTTCTTCGAGAGAATCGACGCGGTGATGAGATCGATCGATTCCACCGTGGCGGTCACATCCCGAGTGGCATAAAAGCGTTTATCCGCCGGAGCAAGATCACCTGTTTGCCCGATAATGGCAACGCCACATCCCTTCACCACTTCCCGGAACAAGTCATTAGTCGGTATCGTCTGATACCCGGGAATTGAGTCGAGCTTATCCAAAGTCCCCCCGGTG
>JAKMEV010000053.1:0-2983 GCA_022425785.1 Akkermansiaceae bacterium
CCCTTAAAGTCTCCGGCCAGCAGGCGACAACAGCCATTGCTGCCAAGAAGTTGGAAAAGAAGGCTACCGATTTCCAGGTCACCGCGAACACCCGAAATTCCGGCCGCGCAATGATTTCGACGAGGAAAAAGGTCAGTACTCCCGCACAAACTCCATCTAAAAAGGAAACCGCCAGTGCTCCTCCCGCCAGGGAGAAGACTCCACCAACACCTCCCACTCCTGAGTATTCTATCAAAGAAACAGTGGCTGCTGATGCCCCACCAATTCCACCCAAAGTCGACGAGCCCGCACCCATACAAGCCACCAGTGTTGCCTCGATCATCCTGACCGACGAAATGACATTCGATGCCTTCGCCAAGAAACACGACGTCAGTACCGATCAGCTCAATTCTCTCAACGGATGGACTCTTCCCAAAGCAACCGTTCTGGCCCGCGGTTCGGAAATCTACATTCCTAAATAATCTCCCCTTTTCCAAGGTAAGGCAGGGCGATACCCGGAGGCTTCCACGTGAAGTCCCCGGGTATCCTCATTTTAGGAGGATGGCAAAAACGAAGACGCCACCCGTCTCGCTTCCAAATCAGCTGCGACGACGATTTCCAAAGCCTGGGAATCCTCATGAGCAACAGAAGACATCGTCTTCTCCACAATCTCCCAAATCCCGGGAAAACTCAGCGCACCCTTTCGGAACGCTTCATTGGCTACTTCATTGGCCGCATTTAACACCGCTGGTAATGACCCACCCCTCTCTCCCGCCTCGCGTGAGAGTCTGAGAGCAGGGAATGCATCTTCGCGAGGTGCTTCAAATTCCAGTTTGGCCAAACTTGGAAAGTCCAGCGGCTTGAGTTCGTTGGACAAACGCTCGGGCCAGGTCACGGCATACTGAATCGGAAAACACATATCCGTCGTACTCAACTGGGCCAACACACTGCCGTCTATAAATTCCACCATGGAATGCACGATACTCTGCGGATGCACCACCACATCGACCTTGGACATGGGAATATCGAAGAGCCAACGGGCCTCGATCATTTCCAGCCCTTTGTTAAATAAACTGGCGGAATCAATGGTGATCTTCTGGCCCATCTCCCAAGTCGGATGCTTTAAAGCGTCTTCCAACTTCACCGCGGCCAGTTCTTCAACCGGCCAGGTCCGAAACGGTCCACCCGAGGCCGTCACAATTAAGCGACTCACCTCATCCGAACCACCGCGATGCCCCTCGAGACACTGGAAAATTGCATTGTGTTCGCTATCGACAGGTAAAATTTGCACCCCTTTTTTGCGTGCGGCCTTCATGACCACCTCACCGGCCATCACGAGGATTTCTTTACTCGCAACCGCCAGATCACATCCCCGCTCAATCGCCACAAGCGAAGGTTTCAAACCTCCCACGCCCACAATGGCAACAAGAACGAGATCAGGATTCGTCGTTTCGATCAACTCACACAAACCTTCTTCCCCCACGAACACCGTTCGCTCTCCACCCTCGAGGTCTGGGCGCAATTTTTCATCTCCGATACACAAATGAGATACTCCAAATTCCCTGGCCTGTTTATCCAAGTCCTGAGATCGAGTCCCGGCGGCCAAACCAACAACGTCCATCCGGTCCGGGATTTGCCGGGCCACTGTCAGAGCACTTGTTCCGATGGATCCGGTAGATCCTAAAATCACGACCCGTTTCCTCATGAAGCCAAGCCTGTTACGATCAGATAAAAATACATCACCGGTGCAGCGAAACAAAGGCTGTCGATGAGATCAAGGACGCCACCAATTCCGGGCATCCAATTCCCCGAATCCTTCACCTTCAGACTCCGCTTGAGAACCGACTCGGCCAAATCACCCGCAACTGCGGATAAGGCCATTAACAATCCAAGAACAAACACATGCAGTGGAGGAATCCACGCCAGAATGTCTCCCGACAATCCCCACACCGACCACGCCGCCAGCTGGGAAAATCCCAAAGCCCCGGCAAAGCCCTCCCAGGTTTTCGCCGGACTAAGATGAGGGGCCATCTTATTTTTCCCGATCAATGAACCGGTGATGTATGCCCCCATGTCGGTAAACTTTGCCGAGGCAATCATCATCAAAACCAACCATGATCCCGGTCCAACATTTCCACTGTCGGGAAGGAACAATAACCGAAAAACAAAAGAGCCAAACAAAATTGGTACATAGACATAAGCCAGCAAGGCATCGCCTACCGCATCGACACTTTGGCGCCCCTCGATACCATTCCGAAACCTCCAACAGAAAGCAGCCAGCACCACAAAGACAAGACCAGCGGCTTCCAGAGTAAATCCTCCCACCTCCTGACACCCGCAGATCAGGAAGACTCCCGTCACCAATGCCACCACCAATCCCGGAAGCAGACCCAGGACCCGGCAGGCCGATCCCGGGAAATTTCGAAAAAGACCAAAAAACTCAGCTGCACCTGCAACGGTTAAAAATCCAATCAGTCCAAAAAAGGCCCACGGCTGCTGGGACACGAACACGCCGGTCACGATAACCCACAAAATAAGCGTGCTTGTGAGCCGGGCTCTAAAGACCTGAGCCTTTGTTGGTTTCTCCGCCTCGTCTGACATCCCGAACATCCTCCTTACTCCGGCGAGATGCCGCAATGACAATCCCCTGAAAAAATCTGCAACTTTTTCCAAGTCCCGCAGTTTCATTCCGTGAATTCAAGAAACCAAGACTTGAACAACCCAAAAAACCAAAAACCAATGAAAACTACAATGATAGCAGTAACCGCCGCACTCGCCACCGCAGGCTTCGCTTTCGGTGAGCCGCCCAAGGGCAAAGGAGAGCGCGGAGCAGATCGTCCCGTTCCCGCAGAAATGCTTGAGAAATACGACACCAACAAAGATGGTAAGCTGGACAAGGATGAGCGCAAAGCGGCCTTCGAAGCCCGCAAAGCCGAAATGATCAAAAAGTTCGATAAAGACGGTGATGGAAAACTCAACGAAGATGAGCGCAAGGCAGCCGGAG
>JAKMEV010000074.1:0-4459 GCA_022425785.1 Akkermansiaceae bacterium
GGCCCACGTTCCTGCCCACTGAGAATTTCTTCCAGAATCACGGCGTTCTCTGCTGCATCCCCCCCTTGAAGCTCAGTTACCGGCACGACCTCCAGACCAAAATCAGAGGGTTGCAACTCTTCATCCACCTGCCCCTGGAAATTTCCTGACTTACAAACCAAGGTCGGCCCCATCAGACTGACCTCGTCGACCACCCGGCCATCAGCCGTCGCTCCATTGACCACCCAAGCGCTGTCGCGGCCCAAACGTTGCAGAATCTCCGCAAATACGGGGCACAATGTGCGATCAAAAACCCCTACCAACTGACATTCCGGACGAGCCGGATTTAACAAGGGGCCAATCAGATTAAAAATCGTTCGCTGCCCTTGTTCCGCGAGCAATTTCCGAACGGGCACCACGGCCTTAAAAGCAGGATGATATTGCGGAGCAAAAAGAAAGCCCACTCCCGCCTTCTCCAAACAGGTGCCCACCTGGGCTGAAGGAAGATCAATGCCCACCCCAAGAGCCTCCAGAACATCAGCGCCACCACTCTTGGAGGTAATCCCTCTGTTTCCATGCTTAATCACCACGCCTCCCGCGGCGGCAACGACAAACATGCTGGTAGTCGAAACATTAAACAGGTCGAGCTTATCCCCACCCGTGCCACAAACATCAATCGTTGGCCCATCAAATGACTGATCGATAAAGTCTGGTGTTTGTGCTTTCTCCAAAAAAACGGTCACAAACTCGGCAATCTCCGCCGCCGTCTCGCCCTTGTCTGCCAGAGCTTTCAATAGACGAGCCTTCTTTTCAACCTCTCCGCTTTCATCGAGCAAATAATCTGCCGCCACTGCGACTTCCCGCGGAGGCAGTTCCTCCCTGTTCTCCAAATGATGAATGATCGCGTCCATAACCGAGTTCTATCACAGTCCTCCAGTTCATCCAAGCTGTTCGCACTCTTCATTTGCACTTGGTCGTCAGCCGGATGGGACTATCGTGATCACCATCGCAGATGAAGGAACTCAAAGACGGCATACGCTCCCTCGTTCGAATTGATTTTAAAGGCCACGTCCACAAACAATTCCGGGGTAGCGATCGAGACAAACGCTTCAAAAACGAAGTGAAAGTCCTCAAAGTCCTTGAAGACCGGGGGTGTGAGAATGTCCCCCGGCTGTTAGATCACGATCCCGAGACACTCACGCTGATCACTACCAATTGCGGCGCTCCGGCACCCCTGGTCACGGCGGAAAAAGCCACTGCGCTTTTTAACGAACTCGAAAAACTTTATGGCATTCGTCACGACGACCCGGAACCTCGCAATGTCACCTACTCGGCGCAACTGGGACGTTTCTGCCTCATCGATTTCGAGCTCTCGGAAGTTCTACCTGAGCCCGTAAAACCCTCCTCTCAAGGAAAAGTCCTTCGAGCCACCTGGTCAGCCCTCTCTCAACAAGGGAAATATCACGCTGCCAACGACGATGCCTTCCTTGCTCTCACCGTCAATCCTGAGAAAACGCTCCACCTCGAAGATTCCGGAGAGATCCTCCTCGACCCATCCCACCTCGTCCTGGCAGTCTCCGATGGCATGGGGGGAAAGAATGCCGGTGAATTCGCCTCCCGTCTCCTGATGAGCCGCATTCACCGGGAAGCAGACCGCCTTTATACCATTCTCACCGCGAAAGAAGAAGCCGAAGAAGCTCTCGACCAGCTCCTTCGCAATGCGCACCACGACCTGATGGATCTCGCCAAAAAGGGAGGCAATGCCGAAGGCATGGGAGCCACTCTCACCATGACCTGGATCACGCACGAACGCCTTTACTGGGCCCACATTGGCGATTCACGGCTCTATCTTGTAAAAAACGGCTCGGTCGAACAACTCACCAAAGATGACTGCATCGCCTGGCATCAATGGAATCGTGGTATGATCAACGAATACTCCTATCGAAACCATCCCCGGAAGTCCGTCCTCAGCGACGTGCTCGGTGGCAGCCCTCACGAACCCAGCCCGCAAGTCGGATTCGTCGAATTGGAAGAAACCCAGGAAATCATGCTCTGCACCGACGGGGTCACGGACGGCCTCTGGGAAAAAAGCATCCGCGAGGAGCTCCTCGAAGATCGCAGCCTTGCTGACACAGCAAAGGCTCTCTGCTCCAGAGCTTACGAAAACGATGATCGCGACGACACCACCCTAATTGCAGCCAAAATCTCCCGCATTTAAAGCACTTGGCACGCTAATTGCTTGTTTTTGATGGGAAATTGTAAGTAAGGAATTGCCAGACGCCCGATTTTCATTGAGCCTCCCGCGCACTTCTGAACTGAATGACAGTTCTCAAGCAACCAATCAGACCAATGGCTAAATACCGACTCGATTATATCTGGCTGGACGGCTACACGCCCGTCCCAAACCTTCGTACTAAATGCTGCATCAAGGAATTTGATGACTCCCCGACTCTCGAGCAATTGCCCGAGTGGGGATTTGACGGATCCTCCACCCAGCAGGCTGACGGAAGCGACTCCGACTGCATCCTCAAGCCAGTCGCGCTTTATCCTGACGGAACCCGTGAGAACGGTGTCCTCGTCATGTGTGAAGTTATGCTTCCCGACGGCAATCCTCATCCCTCCAACGCTCGCGCGGGCATCCTCGACGATGAAAACGCATGGTTCGGATTTGAGCAGGAATACTTCCTCGAAAAAGACGGCAACATCCTCGGATTCCCTAAAGGCGGATATCCCGAGCCTCAGGGTGGATACTACTGCGGAGTTGGCTACAAGAACGTGGGCGACATCGGTCGTGCCATCGTCGACGAGCACCTCGACCTCTGCCTCTACGCCGGCATCAACCACGAAGGCATCAACGCTGAAGTGGCTATGGGCCAGTGGGAATTTCAGGTTTTTGGAAAAGGATCCAAGCGCGCCGCCGACCAAATTTGGGTTGCCCGCTTCCTTCTTGAACGCCTCTGCGAAGAGTATGCTGTCGACGTGAACTACCACTGCAAGCCACTCAAAGGCGACTGGAACGGTTCCGGCATGCATGCCAACTTTTCTACCGAGAAGCTCCGCGAGGAAGGCGGAAAGGAATACTTCGACAAGCTCATGGCTCAGTTCGATAAGAACTGCATGGAGCACATCGCCGTCTACGGACCTGACAACGACCAGCGCCTTACCGGCCTTCACGAGACCCAGTCAATCGACAAGTTCTCCTGGGGCATCGCCGACCGTGGAGCCTCCATTCGCGTGCCACACTCCTTCGCCAAGAACGACTGGAAAGGCTACCTTGAAGATCGTCGTCCGAACTCCCAGGGAGATCCTTACGCCATCGCTTCTCGTATCCTTAAGACTATTTCGGAAGTCGAATAAGCCACTCCAAGGTTTCACCTTCTCAAAAGCGGTCTCCGGTTATTCCGGAGGCCGCTTTCTCTGTTGCCGGGATATGGAAAATCATGCTCCGGCCCCACGTAATACATTTCCAATAATCCGATCTTCGCTCTTCTTTCTCTCCATCGCGTCGCTCAATGGAGGAGAGGAACTTGGAAAAAGCGATGGGAAACTTGCCTTCGAAAAGATCGACCTCCAAATGCGCAAAACTAAAAAACCAAGATTGAGAAAATCCGGATCAACCTCTATCAAGGAGACAGCGCCTCCGCTTCCTCCCGAGATCAACTCTTCATCGACAACCTCGTCATCGCTCGAAAATACATTGGACCGATAGTCACCCAAAATTGATCACCACATGAAATCACTCCTCCTACTCCTCGCTATTCTTCCACTTGCTGCAAAGCCACAACTCTACGAATTCAAGACCCGCGCCAGCGAACTCGATTCAAAGGTCAAAGAATATCCTGAAATCGGATTTCTCATCAAAGACAAGAAAGGCAAAGCCGAGGACACGCAATACGCCAGTGTCGACACCAGCGCCCAATCACGCGGACGGCTCGTCATTTGGCTGATGAGCCCCAACACCAAGCTCTTCCATCAACTCAACAAATATGGACTCCACACCATGCAAGTTGCCTACGCTAACAAGTGGTTTTCCCTTTGCTGCAAAGAACGACCCGTCGGCCCGCATTGCCGCGGCAATATTCGCCTTGAGGCTGCCACCGGAGAGGACCACACCAACGTCGTCGCCATCGCTAAACCCGACAGCATCAAAGGCCGCGCACTGAGCTTTGTGAAGCATCTCGCCAAGAATAACCCGGAGGGAAAATGGGGGCAATTCCTCAACTCGAAGAAAGACGATCTCCTCTGGGGAAAAGTCATCCTTTCGGGGATTTCCCATGGTTCAACTACTTCCGCCCGCTTTGCCAAACACACAAAAGTCGCTCGTGTCGTCGCCTTCTCGGGCCCCCGCGACCAATACCAAGACTGGCAGGCTCTCCCTTCGGCCACGCCGGAAAACCGCTATTTCGGATTCACCCACATTCAGGATTCCGGCTGGGAAGCCGATCACTACTGCCGATCCTGGGAATTCCTTGGCATGCAC
>JAKMEV010000114.1:0-13008 GCA_022425785.1 Akkermansiaceae bacterium
CTCTGGAGGTCCGCCCCGCCAATTGAAATTGATCGCCGAATCAACACGATTGAGCATTTCGCCTTTCTCCCCATTCTTTCCTTCAAGATAGCTGGCTCGCAATCCTCCTCCGGTCGGAAGAGATAAGGTCGGACTCCAACTCGCCTTGACATTCAATTCAACCCCTTTGCCTCCCGCCAACCAGTTGGTCAATTCATGAACCAAAGGCACAAAACTCGGCCGAGCCGGCAGACTCCCCATCCGGGCATCAAGGCCGGTCGTGGTAACGACAACACGGCCATGTCCGTACGCCCGGGTCGCCATAAAAATTTCTCCGTCGGCAAAACGGGCTGCCGCCTGGGCTCCACTCACAAGGCCCGTAGATTCACGATATCCCAGAACAACGCCCTCAGCCAGATCATCACCTGCCGCTTCTTTGAAAATCCTCAAAACAGGATGATCGAACGTTCCCTGAGCCACGCGAACTCCATTCTCCGGCAGGTTCATTTTCCCCAACTTTATGGGAACAACCGGGCCGTCCCCCCCTTGCCAATTCTGATAAAAGTCCTCCTCAATATTCGGACCCGCCAAGATCCAAAGGCCGCCACCTTTAAGGACAAAATCAACCAGTTTTGCGGAAGTGTCCGAGGGAAGTCTCGTCACATCAGCCAAGACCACGACGGTGTCATCCTCAAGGGTTTCGTTCACAAAGGCATTTGCCTCAACCACCCGAGGATCAACAAACACCGAAGATTCCGTGTCAGCAGGCGCCAAAGCCAATCCCAAATAGCCACCTGCCCGCTCAAAAAACGATGCCCCGCTATTTCCTTCCACGATTAAGACCGGAAGAGTTTCCTTTACCCAAAGCACCCGTTCGCTGATATCGTCACCAACCAAATCATCCTTACTAGCTAGGGCTGCCTTGATAACTTGCGGGCCCGCTTTCGTGAAACGATGACGGTAATCAATAACTTCTTCTCCCCCGGGGATAAGTTGCCCAACTCCTTTTGACTCCAATTCCTTCCCCTCCACAGTCATCTTCAGTAATCCCGGCGTAATCACTTCCGTTCCGGTGTTCTCAACACGCACCCTGATCATCACCTCACGATCGGTCCCCACTATCTCACGGGATAATTCAATTTCTGAAATAGAAACATTTCTCAAATTTTCAGGTGGTGGAAATGACCTAACTAACAATCGCGGCTTTGCTGGAAGCCCTTCCCAAGCATCCCCCAAATTACTCCACGCCGTGGTACTCTCCAATTGCCATCCAACCCTCTGCTGATCGGTAAAGACGACAATATCTTTTGTCGCTGCCCGACCTTCGGCCAATGTCAACGTTGCCACGCCCAAAGCTTCGTGAGCCCTAAACGGCCCCCCCACCGGCTCCAATTGATCGAGGACCTCAAGAACGTCGGCCCGATGTGTTAATGGGTTCCCGGTCCGCATCTCTGGCGCAGGTCCCCCGAGCACCACTGAAAACGCCGTTCCTTTTGGCGCATCTTTGACAAAGCGGCGGGCTTCTGCAATTGCACGGGAAAAAGCCGTCTGTCCCTCGGTCTGAATCAACATTGAAGTCGACCCATCAATTACAAGCGCGACATCTCTACGGGGACTCGTTTGAAAACGACTCAAATTTAGATTCTTCTCCTGCCAGCTGATGAATCCCGCACCACTAATCAAAACCAACGCGATCACTCGCATAATCCAGGTTGCCTTCAATGAGGAAAGAACGAAAGAGCCTCCCAGAAATGCCATCCCAAGTAAACCAAGCGGCAGGACAAAGAGCCAAGGAATTTGCGAATCGGGCGGAACGAATGGCCGCGAAACAGCCAGTGCAATCAGCGCAATCAGAAGGCATCGTGCCGCCATAAGAAGAAAATCCTCCCACTCCATTCGCTTGCGTCGTGCCGCCACGGTATCGAAAAGAAAGCGCATCGCGCCCCAATCGTATGGCTTGGCAGCCTGCTTGCGAATCAGGTGTAGGATTATCGGAACCAAGACCCCGGCGAGACCAAACAAAAGTAATGGATTCAGAAAGAGCATCGCTTACTTCTTCCTCCTTCCCAGATAACGCACCAAAGCATCAGGAACCGACGTCTTCGTCGTCACCGGCACATAATCTGCGCGAAGATTTCCACAGACCGACTCAATCGAATCAATAAATTCACGAAGCTTTTCGAGATAAGCCGCCCGCACGGCCTGCGGATCGATGCGCATCATCTCTTCAACCCCCTCCAGATCCCGGAAGCGCTGGAAAGATTGGAAAGGAAAACTCAGTTCCTCTTCAGCCAATACATGGAACACAACAAGCTCGTGCTGACGGTAGTCAAAATGGTGCAGCGCCTCGACAACCTTGGAAGGGTCATCAAAAAGATCACTAATCAAAATCACCAGGCCACGCTTAGGAATTCGCTCAGCCACTTCGTGAAGTACTTTTCCAACTCCTGTCTCTTTCCCTGGCTCGGTCGCATACAGCTCTTCACAGATTCGACGAACCTGACTCGGGCGGTTCTCCGCACGCATCAGGGTTTTGATTTCGTCATCGAAGGTCACCAATCCGGCAGCGTCTCCCTGCTTGATATAGAGATACGAAAGCGCTGCTGCCAGATAGCGACCGTATTCAAATTTCGAAAGCACTTCCCCGTTGATCTCGGTTCCCTTGTCACCTTTGAAATTCATCGAACCAGAGACATCCAAAACGATGGTCGCACGAAGGTTGGTTTCTTCAATGAACTGCTTAATGACATTGCGGTCACTCTTGGCCATGACCCGCCAATCAAGATTTCGCAAGTCGTCACCATAGGTATATTCACGGTGTTCCGCAAATTCCACTGAAACCCCCTTGTCCGGACTGGTGTGCCTTCCGGTCAGAGTGCCCTGCTTTCGCAGACGGGCCAGCCATTCGAGCCGTCTGATCCCGCCGAGCACTTCGGGCGCAAGGAGGCGCATGCACTCCGGCATTTTCAAATGCTCACTCTCCCCGGCCATCGTAATCCTATTTAGGTAGTCGCTTAAATTTCGATCTTACTGTCACCGCCACCGAGCTCTTCAACGAGTCGACGAATGATATCGTCGCTCTTCACTCCAGCCGCTTCCGCATTAAAGGTCGTAAGGACCCTATGTCGCAGGACAGGCAAGGCAACCGCTGCTACATCGCCGGTGGTGGCGTGAAGCCGCCCACGAAGTACGGCATGCGCTTTGGCCGCTGAAATCAGGGAAATACCAGCACGCGGCCCCGCTCCCCAGCCCACCATTTCCTTCACAAAGCTTGGAGCTTCATCCGAACCGGGTCGGGTGGCACGAGCCAGTTTGGCGGCAAAATCAATCACATGATCGCCAACCGGAACCCGCTTCACAATCTGCTGTAGTTCGATGATCTCCGCACCCGACATGAGTGGCGAAACTTTCGCAGAGTTCGGACTCGTAACACGACGAATAATCTCCCTCTCTTCTTCACCGGTGGGATAATCGACAATAATATTAAAAAGGAATCGATCGAGCTGGGCTTCTGGAAGTGGATAGGTTCCTTCCTGCTCAATTGGGTTCTGAGTTGCCAAAACAAAAAATGGATCGGGAAGCTGCAGCGTGCGCTCGCCGACAGTGACGTGGTGTTCCTGCATCGCCTCGAGAAGGGCTGCCTGCGTTTTTGGCGGTGTCCGGTTAATTTCATCCGCCAGCACCATGCTCGCAAAAAGCGGGCCATTCACAAACCGGAAGCCACGATGACCGGTTTCCGGGTCTACCTCTAACACATCAGTTCCGGTGATATCAGCAGGCATGAGATCGGGCGTGAACTGAATCCGCTTATACTCCAGCTCCAGAGCTTCGGAAACCGTCGAGACCAAAAGCGTCTTCGCCAAGCCTGGAACACCTACTAGAAGAGCATGTCCCCGGCAAAACATGGCCATCAAGACCTGCTCAACCACTTTTTCCTGACCCACAATTACCTGGGCCAGCTCTTCCTTCATTCGCTGATAGCTTCCATGCAGGCGTTCTACTGCTTCCTTATCGTCACTCATGTCGAACTGAGCTTACGGGAAGCCCTCCCTTTCTCTTGCGTCTTTAAGGAAGAAAAAGATGAAAAATCACTCAGCTTAAAAAAATGTCAAATTCGACCGCCGAGCATCTCTCTAATCCAAGCGCCTCATTGGGCTCAAAATTCTAAATTATATGACCGCGCCCCGCTCCACTTCGGCTCTTCTTGCCTTTGTGAAATCCACCACGAGCTCAAATTCGACTCCACCGTTCACAATCAAAATCTTCCACCTTTATCAATGATAACAAAATAACGAATGAATCGAAGCTCTTTGAAAGACGAATTTAGAAAATTTAATCCCTCTTTTGAGGGCGAATAGAAATTAATGACCGAAAAACATCCGCCCGAATCCATCGGATGGTTTCTGCATGCTTGGTTGGGTAAAAATTGTCCATCACCCCCACCAGATTCACCCCATCGATCTTCGTCCATCCCACTCCCGCCATTTCGTGTCCCCAAGACAGATGGGGTTTATGAGGGACCCGCACCGTGCAGGAAAGCAGCACCGGCCTCCCCGCTTTGATCTCTTCCCTCAGTAACTTAATTGAAAATCGCGCGAGGCGACAATCGACCCCAACGTTCTTATCCTTGGCATCAGCCTGAATCGCTCTGGCGAGATCGTGAGGAAAGGCTCCCGCAAGCGTCATTCCGTTAGGCGTAAATCCATCAGTGTCGGAAAAAGCGGTCATCTTTAACCGAGCACGTAATCGCCGCGTGATGTCCGCAGGTGTTTTACCGTCTTCACCCCGCCATTGCGGAAACTTTTTATCCGCCCAAAAAGACACCACGCTCGCTGCAGCAGTCGGCACGCATCCGGAAGCGATCACCTTACCATCCTCTTCCTCAATCGGAAACTGTTGCAAATTCGGAACCCCCGAAATCACAGTTCCGATTTCTAATTTCGCGTCCAGACTAAATTCTACAATTCGTCCTTCACCTCCCTGATCCCACATCATTATTCCTTTGCCTCCACCCGGCACCTTGATCTCCGCGATCCACACCGGTGGCAAACCCGTCGGGTGGGCTAAATCTTTTTTCTGCGAAACCAGTTTCACAGCATCCAATTTTGCACCTTTCCAATCCTTGGCCCAATTCTGAGAAATAACCTCCTTTAGTATCGCATCACCTCTCTCCTTTCCGCCATCAACGACAACCTGAGAATGCCCCGTGATCATCGACAGCATTCCGAACACTAAAACAAAGCATGGCATAGAATTCATTACAGTTTCAAGTAAGCGCCTCGCGAAATTCACACAAAACCTTTTCAATATCCTTCGCGGAAATATCCAAATGCGTTACCAGACGAATTTTTTCGCCCGTGTATCCAGCCATCAAAATCCCACTCGCTTCCATTCTTTCCTCCAGATGGGTCGTGTCTCCACTAACCTCCACAAAAACCATATTCGTCTGCACCGGATCTACCTTGACGCCCGGAATCTCGGCAAGCCCTTCGGCGAGAGCTCGCGCATTGGCATGATCCTCTGCCAATCGCTCTACATGATTCTCCAAGGCATGAATTCCCGCTGCGGCCAATAAGCCTGATTGGCGCATCCCACCGCCTAACATTTTTCGTGAACGCTTCCCTTCTTTGATGAATTCCTCCGACGCAACCAAAACGGAACCAACCGGCGCTCCGAGCCCCTTCGAAAGGCAAAGTGATACCGAATCGAATGGTGTCGCGACTTTTGATACCGGCACCCCAGAAACAACCGCCGCGTTGAAGATCCGCGCTCCATCCAGATGTAACGATAGCCCATACTTTTCCGCGAACGGCCTCACTGCTTCAAGATACTCCATCGGGAGAACCTTTCCCCAGGTCGTGTTCTCAAGACAAAGGAGGCGGCTCCGAACATAGTGAAAATCATCAGGCTTCACCAGCGCTGCCAGCTTTTCAAAATCCAAGGTCCCGTCCGCTTCCTGTTCAAGCGGCTGAGGTTGAATACTGCCAAAAACCGCTCCGCCGCCCCCTTCGAAAAGATAGGCATGCGCGGTCTGCCCTACCAAGTATTCATCGCCCCGACCACAGTGAGTCAGCAAGGCACATAGATTACTCTGCGTCCCACTGGGAACAAACATCCCCGCTTCCTTCCCTAACATTCCGGCTGCGAGTTCTTCGAGCCGGATTACAGTAGGATCGTCACCAAAGACATCATCTCCAAGCTTCGCCCGCCCCATTGCATTCCGCATGGAAGAGGTTGGCCGAGTCACCGTGTCACTGCGCAAATCGATTGGCATTCTTATGCTCTAAAGAAATGGAAACTGATCGACAAGACAAAGCGACTCGGTGAATCTGGCGCTCTTCCCATGACCCTCCGCTTCCTTTTTCTCTCAGCACTTTCGGCAACATGCCTCCAAGCGACCCCAGGTGCGCAGGTTGAGCGCTCACTGAAAATCGACGAGAAGTCAGTCGTTCCCTATCTGCAGTATCTCCCAAAAAAATTTGACAAGACAAAAAAATGGCCGCTCCTTCTCTTCCTCCATGGCCGGGGAGAAAGCAATGGACCACTTTCCGGCCTCAAAAAATGGGGGCCGTGCCGCTTAGTTGAGCAAGGCAAAGAGTTTCCCTACATCATTATTTCGCCCCAATGCCCAAAAACGGCCTGGTGGTCCAATGACGACCAGCAGGTGATCCTCGAGTCCCTCCTCGCCCACGTTCAGAAAACCTTCCCGATCGACAAATCCCGCATCTACCTCACCGGCCTCAGCATGGGAGGCTTCGGCTCCTGGGAATTAGCGGCAAGAAACCCCAGGACCTTCGCCGCCGTCCTCCCGATCTGTGGCGGCGGCAATCCCAAGAACGGACCTAAGCTCCTGAACACTCCGATTTGGGCTTGGCACGGGACAACTGATAAAATCGTGCCCATCGGAAAATCGAATGATATGGTTTTAGCCGTCAAACGAGCAGGCGGAACAAAAATTAAATTCACCAGGCTCATCGGTGTCGGACACGTATCCTGGCCAAAGGCCTACGATGACCCAAAGGTCTGGGAATGGTTCGATCAGAAAAAACGATCCGCTCCCGAGGAATAAAAAAGCGCCACGGAGAATCTTTCCCCTTGGCGCTTTGAAAAGTAGGTTGCTTTAGTCTTCGTAGGACCCCTCCACCCGGGCGGCCACGTCACGGTAACCGTAATCGACTTCGTAAATTTGCTTAAAGCAATCGAGGGCCTCATCTTTCCGCCCCGCCTCGTGATAAATGCAGCCCAATTCGTAAAGAATTTCCTTTTTCACGTTATCCATCACGGTGAGTTCGGAGTTTGCATCACTCAACTGCTTGATTGCCAAATCAGTCATACCTTTGGCTGCAAATGTCCGACCAAGAAGGAGAAGCACCTTGGTGCGAATGTGAGGATTGCGGGTGGCCTGCTGAAGGTGCGGAATCGCTTCACTGTGCTCCCCTGAATCGTAGTAGGCCAAGCCAAGGTCATAACGGAGCTTTGGGTCGGTGGGGTTTTGCTTCACCCGCTCTTCACATTCTTCGACACGTTCCTTGACGCGCGACGCGCTGATCTCGGCAAGCTGGGCCTGCAGTTCTTCATTGTCTGGCTCGGCCTCGGCAGCTGCAGTGACATCCTTGATGTATTGATCAGCGGCGTTATCTTTCATGCTCGCCGCCTTATTCTTAAGGGCAACATCGCCATCGGACAGCTGGTGAGCCCAATCGTAGAACTGATAAGCGTTAGCCCATTCTTCGAGTTGCTCGTAAGTATTTGCGAGCTGCTTGACCACGGCGAGATTATTGGCGTCCTGCTGATATTTTCCGACCAACTCCGCAGCACGATCCTGCAACTGGTCTTTGGTAAGTGCCGTTCGAGAAGCCTTTTCCAGTTCAGCAGCGCCAGCGGAATCGACTTTAATCCCGGAGTTATCATCAGTTAAGTTTTGCTGCATCGAGGCCTTGGCTGAAGAATCCTTTTCACCCTTCACCGCAGCACCGTCAGCGGGGTCATGCTTGACGATATCACGATAAACGGAAGCGGCCTCCATGTGCATGTCACGGGCCACATAAAACTGAGCCAACTTATGAGCCACCTTGGTATTCTCAGGATTCCCCTTGCGGGCAGTCTCGAGAGCAAATGCCGCCGTATCGAGCAAGTTCATACGCAAGCCGACATCGTGGAGAGTCTCATTGATCCCAAGGTTAAAGGGATCCTTTTCAAGTTCTTTTTCAATGGCAACCAAAGCACCGGGAGCATCCTTTTTCGCTTGGCGGGAAATAGCGCCTCCTCCGGACCCAAACATACCTTTCTTAGCAGATCCCGGAGAAGCTCCCGTCGCCATAATCGCAGCCTGACGAACCAATTTGCGGGCATTGAGGAAGCCCGGCACCTCTTTCAAGATCGCCTGGAGGAATTTGATGGCATATCCTGGATTGTTACGCTCTACACTGGCTTTGGCGCTTTTCCAGTGATCTTTCAGGTTTGCGGGAAGTTCTACTTCGGTAATTTCTCGGATTTCTTGGTCAGACATACTCTATGTGCGTGGGCTGGTGTGATGTCGAGAAATGAAGCGCGTATCTCAGGCCTTTGCAAGCCCCCAAGATGTGCAAACTCCAATAAAATGAAAGAATTGCAAAAACAGAGCTAAAGCCCGGAGTCAAATCAGACTTTGATCCATTGCCTGAGCAGGGTTCTCGAAGGTGCTCTCCCCGACCACCACCGCAGGAACCCCTGCAACGGTCTTATGCGGAGCGACATCATTCAAGACGACACTACCAGCGCCGATCTTGGCGCCTTTGCCAATTTCAACCCGGCCCAGAATCTTGGCACCCGCTCCAATGAGAACGCCGGAGCGCACAATGGGATGTCGATTGCCCGACTCTTTTCCGGTTCCCCCCAGAGTCACCTCATGCAGAATGGAAACATTATCCTCTACGATCGTCGTCTCCCCCATAACCACACTGGTCGCGTGATCGAGGAAGATCCCGCAGCCCAAATGCGCTGCAGGGTGGATATCGACGCCAAAAACCTCAGAGGAAAGACTTTGGAAATACAAAGCTAAATCGCATCGGCCATTTTCCCACAACTGATGACTCAATCGGTAGGTGGAAATCGCCAAAAAACCCTTATAAAACAACAAAGGTTGAATCATAGAAGTGCACGCCGGATCACGATCTTTAATCGCCATCATATCCGACACCATACTCAGCGCGAGTTCCGGATGGGCGGCAAGGACCTCCTCTAACAAAGGAAAGAGCTCATTGCGCGTCATATCCTCGCGGGCGAGCTTTCGGGCCAAACGAGCGGATATCCCCTCATGAAACGAAGCCCGTGAAAGAAAAACGTCCTCCATCAACGAAATCAGACGATGCTCAGAGGCAGCAATCCGTTCTGCCTCCTCCAAAACGTTTTGCCATACCTTACCGATATCAGGGCGCCCTTCAGCACAGAGAAGATCTTTCTCCGGACTAGCGCTCGGCGATTTTTTGTGCTTTCCTTCCATGAGTGAGAATCTCCCAGAAACTAGATTACGCAAGTCGGGCAATGGTGCATCTTGCACGCAAGCACGACGGGCAGTCTGTCGTCCGGGCAGACGATATTGCAGCGAGTGAGGCAATACCATCCAGTTTTTTGGCACAAATTCTTCACGAACTCAAAAGAACCGGTTTGGTCACCAGCAGACGTGGAAAAACCGGAGGTTGGAAACTTACTTCCGACCCCGCTGAAACCACTCTGCTCTCCGTCGTGGAAGCTCTGGAGCCTGAGAGTCTTGGGCAACATCTTGACACTGCCGGCGACTCGGGAGCAGCCGTCTCCAAGACTTGGGAGGAAGTGCGACAATTCAGCCGGAAAATTCTCGAAAAACATACCCTTGAGTCCATGGCTGCCAGCGCCGAGCCAATGTTCTACATTTAAGGTCAAAAATCCGGACCCTGCAAAAAGGAATCCGGGTTTTGGGAACATTTTCTTTATTCAGGCAACTCAGCCACGGGAAGATTGGTGACCTCCTCACGATAGCTTTCAGCGAGCGGAGTGCTCAGATAACGCTCGGTTGATGAACATCCGACAGTGACAATGCGCTTTCCTTTAAATTCGGGACGCTTCCCAACCTCAATGGCAGACCATACGTTGGCTCCGGTTGATATCCCTGCCGGAATCCCTTCAAGCTGGGCCAATTTCTGTGCCATTTCGAAGGCATCCTCATTGGTCACCGTAATCGTTCCATCGACAATCTCAGTATTGAGGTTTGGAGGAATGAAACCTGCCCCTATTCCTTGGATTTTATGAGGCCCGGGAGATCCACCACCGATGACGGGACTGTTCTCGGGCTCAACTGCGATCGCTACAAAATTAGGATTTCTCGATTTAATAACCTCCGCAACTCCGGTGATCGTTCCTCCGGTTCCTACTCCCGTCACGATGGCATCAATGTTGCCCTCTGAATCAGCCCAAATCTCCTCAGCCGTAGTCCGACGATGAATTTCCGGGTTCGCTGGATTATCAAACTGACTGGGACCAAAAGCGGAGAGATCTTCGGCGAGTAGTTGCTTGGCCTTGGCGATCGCTCCACCCATTCCTTTTGGTCCGGGAGTTAAAACGATCTCAGCGCCCAGACTACGAAGAAGAACACGACGTTCAATCGACATCGTTTCTGGCATCGTCAGGATACACTTGTATCCCTTGGCGCGAGCAACAAAAGCCAGCGCAATTCCGGTATTGCCTGAGGTGGCTTCGATAATTGATCCACCGGGCTTCAATTGACCATCTGCCTCGGCGACCTCAATCATCGATTTTCCGATTCGGTCTTTGACGCTAAAGAGTGGGTTAAAGAATTCAGCCTTCACATACACCTCGGCCTCGAGCCCTTCGGTGACGTGGTTCAGCTTGATCAACGGAGTGTTTCCGACGGTATCTACAATATTGCTGGCTATGCTCATCTTGTCTTTTTGGTTAAATTTGAAAGTCATTCTCTCCAGATTGTTCGTGGAGTCCACACTCATATTTTTGCCCCCCGAAGCGCGTCGACTCGGCATCTTCGCCTGCCACCGGCTTCCGCGTTGAGTGCCAATCGCCCATGGTGAGATAGCCCTCTCTTTCGAGCGGATGCTTCGGAAGTCTGTTGTCGTAAAAGTAGGAGGACACCTGGGCGTCGGCCCAATCAAGAATTGGGTAAACCTTGAGGGTCGCACTTTGTTGCTCGGCCAATGCGCGGTTGGCACGAGTCGATGACTGACTACGACGTAATCCACTGAGCCAAATGTCTGCCCCAATTTCCTGCAAAGCCCTATTCATCGGCTCAACCTTATTGATCGTGGCATACTTTTGCTGCTCCCCCTTATCCCCGGCCCAAAGTTCACCCCAAAGAGCTTCCTGATGAGCTGCGGTGTAACGGGGAACATAACGCCGAAGATCCACATCAAGCATCTCACTCAACTCATTGATGTAGCGATAGCTCTCCGGGAAAAGATAACCGGTATCGACAAAAATCACCGGGATCTTTGGTGCATGGGTTGAAATCAAATGCAGCATCACAGCCGCTTGCAGGCCGAAACTCGAACTTGCCACCACCCGATCACCATAAGTCTCATAGAGCCAGGCAATCCGCTCACCAGCCTTCTGGCTCTCGAGCGTATTCGCGATCTCTTCTGCTTCAGTAATGGTAGCCGACATTTCTTTCTAAGCCGAAGTAACTTCGGGTTTCAAATTCTCATGGAAGTCCAGCCCATTAACCGTGGCGGTCACGTATCCGGCACGAATCACGAAGTCTCCGAAGGATTCACCATCTTCCCGTGACTTGGCGTAATCGAGAATGATTGGACCAAGCACTGCTTTGATCTCTGTTCTGGGCAGAGCCTCGCGATACAACTTATTCAAGCGATCACCCGCATGACCTCCACCGAGATAGAGGTTGTATTTTCCGGGGGCACGACCAACGAAGGCGATCTCCGACAAGAAGGGTCGGCCACAACCATTGGGACATCCGGTCATGCGAATGGTAATGGCATCGTGGCGCAATCCCGCTTCCTCGATCACCTCTTCAAGCTCGGTAATCACTCCCGGCAGACCACGTTCAGCTTCTGCAAGCGCAAGCCCGCAAGTTGGCAACGACACACAAGCGATGGAATTCAAGCGGAGCGCCGAACGCTCGTGGGAATTGAGCATTCCGTGTTCCTCCAGCAAAGCCTCGATCCCGGGGCGATCATCGGGCGCTACATTAGCGATGATCAAATTCTGATTCCCAGTCAGGCGGAAATCTCCCTTATGAATCTCGGCAATCTTGCGGAGACCGGTCCTCACCGTCGAATCACCATCATCACGAACACGCCCACCTTCGATAAATAAGTTCAGATGGAAATTCCCCTGATGATCTTCAACCCAACCAAAGCGGTCGCCGTTGTCATCGAACTTAAATTCCCGGACAGGCTCCAAATCATAACCGAGATACTCATTTACCTTTTCAAGGAACCAATCAGCACTGTGGGAATCGATGGTGTATTTGAGACGTGCATGTTTGCGATTGGTTCGATCCCCAAAATCACGCTGCACCATGACCACCTTCTCAGAAACATCGACAACCTTGTCCGGAGTGACAAAACCGATGATATCAGCCAAACGAGGATAAGTCTCGGGCATACCGTGTGTCATTCCCATTCCACCTCCAACGGCGACATTGTAACCGACAACTTTTCCATCTTCGACAATCGCCACGAAAGACAAATCATTTGCGTGAATATCGACATCATTGGATGGCGGCACGGCTACCGCGATTTTAAATTTACGCGGGAGATAGGTCTTCCCGTAAATAGGCTCTACTTCCTCCGCTGTTGATTCAACCTTCTCTCCATCCAACCAAATTTCGTGATAGGCCCCGGTCGCCGGAGTAAGATGCTCGCTAATGTCCTGGGAAATTTTCAAGACATCCGCATGCGCCTGGCTCAAGAATGGATTAGGATTACACATGACATTTCGATTCACGTCACCGCAGGCTGCAATGGTATCCATCGCAGCCGCATTGATTTCCTGAATCGTTCTTTTGAGCTGAGTTTTAAT
>JAKMEV010000119.1:0-2020 GCA_022425785.1 Akkermansiaceae bacterium
GAGTCATCCCGTGGCTCATGGCTGCTTAATGGCCCGCCATCCTCAGATCTAACAATCACCTAAAAGGTTAAAAACACACTAATAACAACTCTCCTAGGACAACTTTTCCCCACCTCGAATCACCCTCCCTCTTATTACGGCAACTAAGATTCTCTCTAAGATAAACCTAATTACCGGAATTGGGGGGTAGTGGGAACAGACCCCGATCGCGTAAGCGAGGAAGGGGTGCGTGAGCACGATGGAGGGGGATGATGGCGGACCCGGAGGGATTGACTTCCTTTCAGTCAGTCTGAACCGACTAGAAAGCCTCCGGCTTTTTTCTTAAAGAACTCTCTCACTTCGCTCGGTCGTCTGCGGCACTCGAACTGGCTCGCTGGGGCGAGCCAAGGTTCTCGTTTCCTCTGGAAACGCCATCGCCCCACCCTCGCAAGCGAAGATGGGGCGATGGCGGACCCGGAGGGATTCGAACCCTCGATACCGTTTCCGGTATACTCCCTTAGCAGGGGAGCGCTTTCAACCACTCAGCCACAGGTCCCGTGTCTTGGTTGACGGGCGGGATATGATCACCTTCCCGCGCTTTCGTCAATGGGAAGCGTGCATTAATGAAGGTTTTTTTCGAAAGGGAAAACAAATCGCGCCATCAAAAAAGGCGAACCGAATCGGATCGCCTTTTTCATTAAGAATTTCTGGTAGGTTTCGAACTTAGTTCGACTTAACCTTCTCGAGAATCACTTGGTCGCCTGGCTGGATAACCGCTCCTGGAGCAAGTGATCCGGGAACGATTTCAGCAACTGCCTGATTGGCTTCGAGAGAAGAAATCGCCACCTTACCAAGGAGACGGCCACCACGCTGAACCAGAAGGCGGGAGTCACCGGCAAGACCTGATTTTTCTCCAGCTGCAATGACGAGGAAATCCCATTCACTACTGACTGAGGTCACGGTGGCTTGGAAATCATTTCTGAGAACACGAGTTCTGCTCTCGGCGATTTTGCTACCCACACGATTAATTTCGTCGTTGTTCTTACCAACTTCTTTGATCAGTCCTTCTTTCACGATTTCCTGCTCTTCGTACTCCTTGTCCAACTTACGCTTCGTAGCCTGAAGGTCTTCAAACACCCTCGGGACGTCTTCGATCTCGGTATCAGGAAACAACTCCTTGATCTCCGTCATGATCTTGGTGATTTCATCTTGGCGGGCTTTGGCAGCGGTGAAGCGCTCCTGCTCAACTTCAAGATCTCGTCCGAGCTGCTTCCCTTGGGCTTGCGAAGAATCGTATTGAGCGAACACTTCTGCCTTCTGATCAATGGCAGCCTGCTTGTCAGCCTCGGCGCCCTTTTTCTCTTCCTGCTTGTCGATGATGTTTTGTGAGAGAACTTTGTTTTTCCCCTTGATCTCATCACGAGCGGAGATCTTGGCGGCGTATTTCTCTTTAACCTGCCAGCTGAAGAATCCAGCAGCAACGATAGCCGCGACGGCGAGAATGTATAAAATTAGTTTCATGTGGGTGTGAAGTCGTAGGATTTAAATGGTGTGTGTCAGTAAAAGTTTATTTTTTGCCAGCCTCAACGGGAATGACAACATCGCCGATCGAGATTGAGGTATCTCCTTTGAGAGAACTTGGAATGATGTTGGCTGACGAGCTATTAGCTTCAACGGCTGTTACTCGAAGCTGGGCGATTTCCTCGCCATTGTTCAGAACGCTCAGCCTGGAACCGGTAACGACACCGGCGCCATCGCCTCCAGCGAGAGTCACAAATCCGTAGTTGCGGAAGACCGAGTTGATCCGGGTGCGAAGAGTTGGCTGGGACATTCCCTTGGTGCGATAGCTCAGAACTCTTTTCAGTTCGGTAGCCTGGCTATCGGTTGTCTTCTTGTCACTGAGAAGTTTGGAAACCTGCGCGTTGATGAGAGCGACATCGTCTTCCAGTCCGGCGACAGCCATCTTAAGGGCCTCGATCTTGGGAGCAAGGTCACGAGGGTCACCCACTGTTTTTAACTTGTCCTCGGCAGAGGCGACCTC